>JBBQZJ010000001.1:0-29688 GCA_038207805.1 Actinomycetales bacterium
CCATCACGGGGAACACAAATGCGGGGAAGTCGAGTTTGCTCAACCGGATCACTCGGGCTGGTGTGCTCGTTGAAAACGCATTGTTCGCGACGCTCGATGCGACGGTTCGACGTTCGATGACCCATGACGGTCGGCTCTATACCCTCGCCGACACGGTGGGGTTTGTGCGCAACCTGCCTCATCAATTGGTCGAAGCCTTCCGATCGACGCTGGAGGAGGTGGGCCAAGCCGATGTGATCGTGCACGTTGTAGACGCCTCCCACCCAGACCCCGGTGCTCAACTTGCGACCGTACGGGATGTCATCGGCGAGGTCGGCGCGCGAGACATCCCCGAGATCATTGCCTTCAACAAGAGTGACCTCGCGGATGACGATCAGCGGCTGCTGCTGCGCGGAATGGAGCCCAACGGCATCTTCGTATCAGCGCGCACAGGGGAGGGCATCGAGGAGCTCCTCGCACGGATTGCCGAGCTCTTGCCAGCGCCCGAGGTCGAGCTGACTCTGCTGGTGCCGTACGACCGCGGGGAGATCATCTCCCGGCTGCATGTGCAGGGTCGGGTACTTGCGACGGACTATCGCGAGGAGGGCACGCTTGTCACAGCGCTTGTTCATCCCGCACGGATCGATGACCTGCGCGAGTTTGTTGTCGGCGCGGTGTAATACTGCGCAACGTGCGGGGCGGCGCTGCCTAGACTGGTCTCGTCGGGGCAGTCCGCCCCGCACGGAGCGACAGCCGAGCCCGGCACCCGCCCACTCGGAGCGCACGTTAACCGAAGGGCCGCGAGGTGTCTGGAGATCCGCTATGTCGAAGCGACACGACGTTCTCCTTTGAGCTATACCCGCCGCGCTCTCCGGCGGCAGAGGTAGCACTTCATGCCTCACTTGACCGGCTGGTTGCGGCGGGTCCCGAGTTCATCTCGGTGACCTACGGCGCGAACGGCACTTCGCGGGAGCCCTCGCTGGCGGTACTGACGCATCTGCTCAACAACACCGGTGTCCGTCCGATGGCCCACCTCACCTGTGTTGGCTCGTCGTATGCCGAGACCAGTGCGCTCATCCGAGCGTTCTTGGATGCCGGCATCACGAGCTTTCTCGCACTCCGCGGCGACCCGCCGCGCGGTGCGATCGAGGGCGAGGCGTTTCTCGGCGATCTGGGCAGTGCGGGTGAGCTGGTGCAACTCATCCATCGCGTGCAAGCCGAGCGAGCACCGTTCGCCTTCCACGACGTCCCGGGTTTTCCGAGTGCTAAGAGGCTCGGGAGTGCCGAAAAGGTCACGATAGCGGTCGCGGCTTTCCCCAACGGGCATCCGCGATCGAGGTCTGTCGAACAGGATCTCGACACTCTGCTCGCCAAGGAAGCGGCCGGAGCAAACCTTGCGATCACCCAACTCTTTTTCCAGGCTGATGACTACTTGGGCTTCGTCGACAAGGCTCGCGCGGCCGGCGTCACCATGCGCATCCTTCCCGGAATCATGCCGGTACTCAGCACCGCCAGGCTGGCGCGCATTCTTGAGTTGACCGGGGAGCCCGCCCCGGTCGACCTAGAGCGACGCCTTTGGGCACAGCCGGATTCGGCAGCACAGTCGCGCGTGGGCATCGAACACGCAACGACTCTCGCCCGCGACCTCCTGTCTGGCGGGGCGCCGGGACTGCACCTCTACACTTTCAACCAGCATGAAGCGGTCTTGACGGTATTGAACGGCGTCGGCATCCTCGACGCAAACGGCACAAGAGTGAAGGAATCAGTATGACGACGACGGCGTTTCCGACCGGAACGATTCTGGGCTACCCGCGCATCGGGCGTCGGCGCGAGCTCAAGAAGGCCGTTGAGGCCTTTTGGGCGGGCAAGATCACTGCAGACGAGCTGGAATCGACCGCCGCCGAACTTCGCCGCACTACTCGCGAGCGTCTGGCGTCGCTGGGATTGGGTCGCACGGATTCGTCGATTCCGGAGGCGTTCAGCTATTACGACCAGATGCTGGATGCCGCGGTCACGGTCGGCGCCGTGCCGACCCGTTTTGACCGTCTCGTGGGCTCCGACGGAACCGTCGACCTCGCTGGATACTTCACGATCGCACGAGGTGAGGGGCAGGATACTCCGGCCGAGATGACGAAATGGTTCGACTCGAACTACCACTACTTGGTTCCCGAGATCGGCCCGGAGACCGCGTTTCACCTCGCGTCAGACCGATTGGTGCGCGAGGTCGCCGAGGCTACTGCGAGCGGCTTCCGCACGCGCCCGGTGATCGTCGGGCCTGTTACCTTCCTGCTCCTGTCCAAGCCGAGCCAGTCGGCCCCTGTCGGCTACCAGCCCCTGGATCGACTGGATGACCTCCTTCCCGTCTACGCAGAACTCATCGCAGCACTCACCGCGGTCGGCGCGCAGTGGGTTCAGTTCGACGAACCGGCTCTGGTCAGCGAGAGCATCGAGGTGGATCGTCGGGTCGTGCTCGCTGCGACCAAGCGTGCGTATGATCTGTTGTCGGCGGTCCCCGCCCGCCCGAGCATCTTCGTCGCGGCCCCATACGGTTCGCTCGGCGATGCCCTGCCGGTACTGGTCGATACCCCGATCGAAGCGATCGGCATCGATCTGGTCAAGGGCGAGGTGCCGAGCGGGGTGAGTACCGACAAGACCCTCGTCGGTGGTGTGATCGATGGCCACAACATCTGGCGTGGCGATCTGGCTGCGGCGTTCTCGTCACTGGAGTCACTGCGGGGGATCGGCCCGAACGTGGCAGTGTCCACGTCGACGAGCCTGTTCCATGTTCCGCACGACGTCGCCGATGAGCCGCTGCTTCCCGCCGCGTTGACGAACTGGCTGGCGTTTGCCGACCAAAAGGTCGGGCAGGTCGCCACTCTCGCGCGGGGTCTCGTCGAGGGCAAGGATGCGATCCGCGCCGAGCTGGATGCGGCATCCGACGCCCTTGCCGATCGTCGTGAGGCCGCTGGCGTGCGCGATGGGGCGGTACGGGCCCGCGCTGAGGCACTCACGGATGCCGACTTCTCGCGGGGGGACTACTCGGCACGTCTGCTTGCTCAAGACGAGGCGTTACACCTGCCGTTCCTGCCGACGACCACGATTGGGTCGTTCCCTCAGACCGCGGACATCCGCAAGTCGCGCGCTGCGTTAGCCAAGGGCGAGATTACCGAGGAGCAGTACAAGCGGGAGATGCGCGAGGAGATCAAACGGGTTGTCGAGCTCCAGGAGGAGATCGGACTCGACGTCATTGTTCACGGTGAGCCCGAGCGAAATGACATGGTGCAGTATTTCGCCGAGAACCTCGACGGCTTCGCGGTCACGCAGAACGGCTGGGTGCAGTCCTACGGTTCCCGCTGCACGCGTCCGTCGATCCTCTGGGGTGACGTATCGCGCCCCGCGCCGATAACAGTCGAGTGGTCCACCTACACGCAGAGCCTCACCTCAAAGCCTGTAAAGGGCATGCTGACCGGCCCGGTCACGATTCTCGCGTGGTCGTTCGTGCGCGACGACCAGCCGCTTCGCGACACCGCGAACCAGGTTGCCCTCGCGTTGCGCGACGAGATTGCCGACCTCGAGGCGGCCGGCATCGGGATCATCCAAGTAGATGAGCCGGCACTGCGCGAGTTGTTGCCGCTGAAGACCAAGGATCAACCCGACTACCTCGACTGGTCCGTGGGGTCGTTCCGGCTGGCCACGGCTGGCGTGCACGATCGCACTCAGATCCACACCCACCTCTGCTACTCCGAATTTGGTGTTGTCATCGATGCGATCAACCGCCTGGATGCCGATGTCACCTCCATCGAGGCGGCACGCTCCAAGATGGAAGTCGTCCCGGACATCAAGTCGAGTGGCTTCGGTCGCGGTATCGGGCCCGGTGTGTACGACATCCACTCACCGCGGGTGCCGTCGATCGCTGAGGTCAGTGAGCTGATCGAGATCGCGCTCGGTTCGATTCCCGAGCGGCAGGTGTGGGTGAACCCGGACTGCGGGCTGAAAACCCGAGGGTACGACGAAACCGTTCAGTCGCTGACGAACGTGTTGGCGGCAACCCGAGCCGCCCGGGAGCGCGTCGCGGTCTAGCGCGGTTCCGCGTTTGGCGGGGGCCACCAGCCCGACGGGTTCCGAACGGTCTCGGAGTGCTAGAGCGAGCGAAGAACGGTGACAACCTTGCCGAGCACGACGGCGTGGTCACCGAGAATCGGCTCGAACGCGCTGTTGCGAGGCAAGAGCCACGTGTGGCCGTCGCGCTGACGAAAGACCTTGACCGTTGCTTCGTTATCGAGCATGGCGGCGACAATGTCCCCGTTCTCGGCGGTCTGCTGCTGGCGCACTACGACCCAATCGCCGTCGCAGATGGCGGCGTCGATCATCGATTCGCCCACGACTTTGAGCATGAAGAGTTCGCCCTTGCCGGTGAGCTGACGGGGGAGCGGGAACACTTCATCGATCTGCTGATCGGCGGTGATCGGGATGCCCGCGGCAATCCGGCCGACCATCGGTACCATCACCGCGTCACCGACCGCGGGCGAGTAGCTGTCGGACGCCGCATCCCCGCCCTCGATGCCAGGCAGATCAATAAGCACTTCCATGGCGCGCGGGCGGTTGGGATCGCGCCGCAGGTAGCCGCTCAACTCGAGCTGGTTGAGCTGGTGGGTAACGCTCGACAACGAGGCAAGACCAACCGCGTCACCAATCTCGCGCATGCTCGGCGGGTAGCCGCGGCCAGACACTGAACGTTGGATGACATCAAGAATCGCGAGTTGCTTGTCACTCAGACTCGTGCGCCGACGCGTGGAGGGACGCTCCGATGCTGCTTCGTGCGCCGGTGCCGCCTCATGCGCCCGTGCTGACTCATGCCGCAGCGCCGAACGTTCACCTGTGTCGTCGTTCATGATTCCTCGATTCCGGGCCGCACCTCTTCACGCGTGGCGCGAATGTCGGTGGCTTGTTCGAAACTGTATCCGCTAGGCCACCCAAAAACAAACACCTGTTCTAGTGTGTCGCACGCAGTGTCGGTGGTTTATTCGAAGATCTACTTGAAATTGTTGCAAATCGAAGATATGTTCGGAACAGAGATTCTAGTCACAAGATTTTCACCAGACTTCGTATCCGGCTCTCCCGGCCGAGCGCCGGATACGAAACCCCCGCAGAACACGACCGCACGACACGACCGCAGAACACGACCGCAGAACACGACCACAGGACACGACCGAAAGGGCACCGATGAGTACAGCAGTCATCGCACCGGGTATGGCATCGGGATTTGGCTACCAGCCGCGCCGTGCCACCGTCGCCACGTCGAGGTCACGGTTGCGTCTGACCAAGCGTGGCCGCGCGGTACTTTTGTTCCTCGCGGCCACACCAGTAGTGATAGGCGCGCTGCTGTTCGCCCTCAACGGCGGCGGCGCAGTGGCATCCCTCGATGGATCGGCCGTGTCGTTCGAGTACGTCACGGTCGAGTCCGGGCAGAGCCTGTGGCAAATCGCCGAGTCGATCGCGCCGGGGGCAGACCCCCGTGACGTGATTTCCGAGCTCATTCAGCTGAATCGGCTGGACAGCGCCGACGTGTATGCAGGCCAAGAATTAGCAGTGCCGGCGCGGTTCGCGCCGTAACGGTCGCAGCGAAACGGCAGCGAATCTGCGAGCACTCCCACCCGCCCCCGAAGCCAATCAGCCGTGTCGCAGCGTTGCGTGCTCGCAGCGTTCTAGGCTTGGCGGGTGACAAGCCCAGACGACCTGCCGATTCGTGACGATTTGCGAGGGCTCGCTCCCTACGGTGCACCGCAACGGCAGGTGCGCGTTCGACTCAATGTCAACGAAAACACGCATGCGATTCCGGAGGCCGTTGCCACCGACATCGTGACGGCGCTGGCCCAGTCAGTACTCGGCATCAATCGCTATCCGGACCGTGAGTTCACGGTGCTACGCGAATCCCTCGCCGGCTATCTCGAACACGGCCTCACCCGTGACAACATTTGGGCAGCCAACGGCTCTAACGAGGTGCTGCAGCAGACGCTTCAGGCGTTCGGCGGACCGGGCCGAAGCGTTCTGGGATTTCCTCCGACGTACTCCATGCATTCGATAATCGCCTCGGGCACGGGCACTCGCTGGGTCACCGCCGAACGGGACGCGGAGTATGAGCTGTCGCCCGCGACGGTAGTGGGGGCGATCGAGCGCGAGCGTCCAGACGTTGTTTTCCTCTGTTCACCCAACAATCCGACCGGTACGGCCCTGTCGATCGAGACGATTGTTGCGGCATATGACGCCACGCCGGGCATCCTGCTCATTGACGAGGCGTACGCCGAATTCGCCGACGGTGCGACGGCACTGACCCTTCTCGAGGGGCGTGAAAGATTGCTGATCTCGCGAACCATGAGCAAGGCGTTCGCTTTCGCGGGGGCGCGGCTCGGCTATCTCGCGGCTGACCCGGCTGTGACGGATGCCCTGCGCCTGGTTCGCCTTCCCTACCACCTGTCCGCGCTCACCCAGGCTGCAGCGACGGCGGCGCTGGCGCACGCACCCGAGATGCTCGCGATGGTTGAAGACATCAAACTCCAGCGAGACCGGATGATCGCCGCCCTGCCCGAACTGGGCTACCTCCCGCATCCGAGCGCGGCGAATTTCGTCCTCTTCGGTGGCGTGGCGAATCCTCAGGCGGTTTTCGAGGCACTGCTCGATCGGGATGTCATCATTCGGGACGTCGGAATTGCCCACCACCTTCGAGTGACCGCTGGTAGCGACGCCGAGACCACGGTGTTTCTGGATGCGCTCGGGCAACTCGGTGACATCGGTAGGATTGCGCAATGACTTCAGAAGCCGCGACTTCACCAGCTGCTTCTCGTGCAGGGCGCTCGGCGAAGGTCAGTCGCACCACCAGTGAGTCCACGATCGAATTATCACTCGATCTCGATGGCACAGGTACCTCGTCGATTTCGACGACCGTTCCGTTCTACGACCACCTCCTGATGGCGTTCTCGAAGCACTCGCTGATCGATCTCTCCGTGGCTGCCAGCGGCGACACCGATATCGACGTGCACCACACCGTCGAGGACGTCGCGATCGCACTGGGCACCGCGATCAAGCAGGCGCTCGGCGATAAGGCCGGGATCGCTCGCTTTGGTGACGCACTCGTTCCCCTCGACGAGGCGCTGGTTCAGGCCGTTGTCGATGTGTCGGGTCGCCCCATGCTTGTTCATTCCGGCGAGCCCGCGGGGTTCGAGTTTCACCTGATCGGTGGGCACTTCACGGGCTCGATGGTCAGGCACGTCCTCGAGGCGATCGCTTTCAACGCGGCCCTCACGGTGCACGTGACTGTTCTCGGTGGCCGCGACCCGCATCACATCGCGGAGGCCGAGTTCAAGGCGTTCGCGCGCGCCATCCGGTTCGCGGTGCAGCGGGATGACCGAGTCTCGGGCATCCCGTCGACCAAGGGTGCGCTCTGAACTCGTGAGAAACGTTAGCTCGTGAGGGACGTGAGTTTGTGAGAAGCGCCCAGTGATGCCCACCGTTGTCGTACTCGATTACGGCTCGGGCAACATCCACTCGGCCGCGAAGGCGCTCGAGTTGGCTGGCGCCCGAGTGCGGATATCGGCCGACAGGAGTGTTGCCGAGGCCGCTGATGGGCTGGTGGTACCGGGCGTCGGCTCGTTTACCGCCGTCATGGCCGGCCTTGCCGCTGTGCGGGGCGGGGCGATCATCGAGAAACGCCTGAGCGGATCCCGTCCCGTCCTCGGTATCTGTGTCGGAATGCAGGTGCTGTTTGAGCACGGTGTGGAGCGCGGAAACGACTCGCCCGGCCTGGGGGAGTGGCCGGGTGTCGTGACCCAGTTGGATGCGCCTGTACTGCCGCACATGGGGTGGAACACGGTCGAGGCCCCCGAGGGCTCCCGACTCTTCGCGGGTATTCGGGACGAGCGCTTCTACTTCGTGCACTCGTATGCCGCGCAGGACTGGACGCTCGAGGTGCATGACCCCTTCCCGCATCCCAGCGTGACCTGGTCGACCCACGGCGGTCGTTTCGTCGCGGCTGTCGAAAACGGGCCGCTCTCGGCCACACAGTTTCATCCCGAGAAGTCCGGCAACGCCGGCATCCGTCTGCTTACCAACTGGTTGGGAACCCTATGAGTGAATTCACCAGCACGCCACCACTCGTGCTGCTACCGGCCGTCGATGTTGCCGGCGGCAAGGCCGTTCGTCTGACGCAGGGCGAGGCCGGCACCGAGACAAACTACGGCGACCCCGTGGATGCCGCCCACGAGTGGATCACCCAGGGCGCCGAGTGGATTCACCTTGTCGATCTCGACGCCGCCTTCGGTCGCGGCAACAATCACTCCGTCATCCGCAAGGTCATCAAGAACACGCCACGCCGAGTCAATATCGAGCTGTCCGGCGGCATACGTGACGACGACAGCCTGCGGGCTGCGCTCGCCACGGGAGCCAAGAGGATCAATCTGGGAACGGCGGCCCTCGAGAATCCCGAGTGGGCGGCACACGTGATCGCCGAGTACGGCGAGGCAATCGCGGTCGGCCTCGACGTGCGCGGCACGACCCTGGCCGCGCGCGGTTGGACTCAAGAGGGCGGCGACCTGTGGGCGGTAATGGAACGCCTCGAAGCGGCAGGATGCGCCCGCTACGTTGTCACGGATGTGACCAAAGATGGCACACTAATGGGCCCCAACCTCGATTTGCTCACGAGCGTCATGGAGCGAACGCAGCGCCCGGTAATTGCGTCGGGAGGAGTGTCGAGCCTCGACGACATCGCCGATCTGAGGGCACTGGTTCCGCACGGCCTGGAGGGCGCGATCGTGGGCAAGGCCCTCTACGCGGGCGCGTTCACGCTCGCCGAAGCCATCGACGTAGCCAGCGACTAGTGTCTGACTCGGCGGGCGTGCCCTGGGTGGGTCGGCACTTCGAGTCGAACCCGGCAGCGGGAGACGACGGGTCCGCTCCGCCTGCGCTCATCGCCGCCCTCACCCGGTTTCGTGCGAGCGAAGGGGGTGAGGCCGAGGTCGTTGATGCTGTGCGTACATCGCGTCTGCTTGTTGCGCTAGTTGCCGAAGTAGGCGACAAGGGTGTGACAACCACTGGCTTGACGGTGGACAAGTCGCAGGAGCTGTCGATCGTCACGGTTGCCGCCCCCGACGGGCGAAATGTGTTGCCGGCGTTCAGCTCCGTGGCGGCGATGTCGAAGTGGAACCCCCGGGCACGCCCGGTGCCTGTGGCCGGCACCCGCGTGGCGCTCGCGGCGGCGGCGGAGGGCACCGAACTCGTGGTGCTCGACCCGACCAGCCCGACCGAGTTCGTTCTCCGGCGCCCGGCCTTGTGGGCAGTAGCCCAGTCGCAACCGTGGGTGCCCAGCTATCTCGACCCCGAGATTCTCGCTGCGTTTCAGGATGCTGCGGCCCTCGAGCCTGCAGTGCTCGGCGTGCGTCTGCAGTCCGCCGACCCGACCTCGCGGCTCGCGGGCCCCGAGCTCGCCGTTCGGCTCACCCTGATCGAGGGGCTCGGCCGCCTCGAGGTGGACGCGGTCATGGCGCGACTGGCGGAGCGTTGGACGACATCCGAACTGATCACCGCACGAGTTGACTCCCTGAAAGTACAGCTCGTGGGCAGCGCCTAGCAGGCTTAGATGACGCTTCCCGTGTACTTCTCTCCCGGTCCAGCGCCGGGGGCATCGGGTAGGAACGATGCTTCGCGGAACGCGAGCTGCAGCGAGCGCAGTCCGTCGCGGAGTGGTCGAGCATGGGAGTCCGAGATCTCGGGTGCCGCGGCGGTCACGAGTCCGGCGAGCGAGGTGATGAGCTTACGCGCCTCGTCGAGATCGATGTCGTCTGCGGCATCAGCGCTATCACCGAGCCCCAGCTTCACGGCGGCGGCGCTCATCAAGTGCACAGCAACAGTGTTGATCAGCTCAACGGCTGGCACATCGGAGATGTCGCGGATTTCGTCGCGGGCGTCGGTCATACGGCTTCCTTCTGCTATTCTTGTGCAGGCTCCGGGGCTTGCCCCGGTTACGAAAGTGGAGATTCTCCCACCTGTCAACCGCTTCTTAAGGTTACCGGGTAGTTACACCCCGCCAGTTCGATCGGATTGCTCCGCCCGACTTGGTAGCAGCAAGGGTGTTTGTGACGCCAGTCGTCAGTAGAAAATCCTCTCTCCGTGCCTGTGGCATCCGCCGCGCTGCGCTTTTCTAGCGCATCTGAATCACGAGAAGGAGACCCGCATCAGCGATCCCCGTACCAATGACCGAATCCGCGTTCCGGAGGTGCGTCTTGTTGGCCCGAACGGCGAACAGGTGGGCGTAGTCCGCATCGAGGACGCTTTGCGTTTGGCTCAAGAGGCCGACCTGGATTTGGTTGAGGTTGCTCCCAATTCCAAGCCTCCTGTTGCCAAGATCATGGATTATGGCAAGTTCAAGTACGAAGAGGCGCAAAAGGCCAAAGAAGCTCGACGTAACCAAGCGAACACGATCCTCAAGGAGGTTCGGTTTCGCTTGAAGATCGACACCCACGACTACGAAACCAAGCGCAAGCGCGCCGAGGGCTTTCTGTCAGCTGGCGACAAGGTGAAGGCCATGATTCTTTTCCGCGGTCGCGAGCAGTCACGACCCGAGCAGGGCGTGCGCCTGTTGCAGAGGTTTGCCGAAGACGTGTCGGAATTCGGTTCGGTGGAGTCGACCCCGATGATTGATGGCCGCAACATGGTTATGGTGATCGGCCCGCACAAGACAAAGGCCGCGGCGAAGGCAGAGGCCGACGCCCGCCGGGCAGCGGCAAGCAAGAGATCAGCACGAGCGGATGCAGCGCCCGCCGTGGCCCCGAAAGAAGATGTAGCGGTGGCCAAGCCCGCCGCGGCAGAACCAGCTGCGGCGAAGCCCGCTGCGGCAGAAAAACCAGCTGCGGCCAAGCCCGCAGCGGCAAAGGTGGCGGCGGCAAAGCCCGCCCCAGCAGTTCCGAAGAAAGAGGAGAAAGATGCCTAAGCAGAAGACGCACTCCGGTGCCAAGAAGCGCTTCAAGCTGACCGGTACGGGCAAGGTCATGAAGCAGGGGGCTGGCATGCGCCACAACCTTGAGGTCAAGAGCGGCAAGCTCAAGCGCAAGCTGAACGAGGAGCAGGTGCTCGCTCCGCAGGACGCCAAGGTAATCAAGAAGCTTCTCGGCAAGTAAACGGATTAGGACTAGAAGAAATGGCAAGAGTAAAGCGGGCAGTTAACGCCCACAAGAAGCGTCGCGTCATCTTGGAGCGAGCCTCCGGCTACCGGGGACAGCGTTCACGCCTGTACCGCAAGGCGAAGGAGCAGGTCACTCACTCCCTCGTATACGCGTACCGCGACCGTCGTGCGCGCAAGGGTGACTTCCGTCGCCTGTGGATTCAGCGGATCAACGCAGCGTCACGCGCGAATGGTCTGACCTACAACCGCCTCATCCAGGGACTCAACCTGGCCGGCGTCGAGGTCGACCGCCGCATCCTCGCTGACCTTGCGGTTACCGAACCGGCCACGTTCGCTGCAATCGTCGCCACAGCAAAGGCCGCATTGCCAGCCGACACCAGCGCGCCGAGGGTCACCGCATAGTTCAGCGCGCCGATCGCTGCCGTTCAGTTTGCCGCAATAGGCTGAACGCATGATTGACAATCCGCGCTCACCTCGTGTGCGCGCTGTGGCGAAACTCGCAAAGAGAGAAGCCCGGTCCACGACCGGGCTTTTTCTCTTGGAGGGACCGCAGGCGGTTGCCGAAGCGCTGTCCTATCGTCCGGAGTTGATCGTCGACTTGTTTGCCACACCGACGGCATTGGAACGCCACAGCGCGATCTCGGCGGCAGCGGGTGCCGCGGATCTCGATGTCGAGTTCGTGTCGGAGGAGGTGTTGGCGACAATGGCCGACACGGTGACTCCTCAGGGAGTCATCGCGGTCTGTCGACAGTTCCCCACCTCGATCAAAGACATACTCGGCGGCGAGCCGAAGCTGATCGCGATCCTCGAAGAGGTGCGCGATCCGGGAAACGCCGGAACGATCATCCGGGCAGCGGATGCCGCGGGCGCCGACGCCGTAATCTTCACCGGTCGCAGCGTCGATCTCTACAACCCGAAGGTCGTTCGCGCCACGACTGGTTCGTTGTTCCATCTACCCGTTGCCGTGGATAACGAACTGGAAAGCGTTCTCGATCGCACCAAACGAGCGGGCCTACAGGTAATCGCGGCAGACATCAAGGGTGCCGATTTGCTCGCTGCTCGCAAGGCCGGTGCTCTCGCCGCGCCGACAGCATGGCTTTTCGGAAACGAAGCACGCGGCTTGAGCGACGAGCACTACGCACTCGCCGACTGGGTGATTACCGTTCCCATCTACGGCCATGCCGAGTCGATGAACCTCGCAACCGCAGCTTCGGTCTGCCTCTACGAGAGTGCATTCGCGCAGCGCAGTTGACCTGGACTATGACGATCGAATCACATCTTGGCTGAGATTGTGGCCTCTGTGGGTGCCTGCGCACCTCGAGCAGCAGCCTGCGTCTCAATAACGTGAGCGCATGTCCGCGCCGGATGGGGCAGCTATCGCGGCAACGACGTTGGCGTCGATCTCCTAGCGGTGTTCCTCGTTGCACAGCCCGGTGCTGCGTTGGGTGGTGCTCCCTCCGCAATGACGGTGAGGGAGCTGCATATCGCCGAGTGTGCCGTCCGCGGCTGGAGCGATCGCCTGATCGCGCAGGAGGTGGGGATCTCGGTTCGAACTGTTGGGACCCACTTGGGCCGCGTGTACTCGAAAGTTGGCATCTCAGGACGGTCTCAACTGCGGAGCCTAATTAGCGACACTACGTAGGCGTTTTAGGCCCGGCCGCACGATTACTGATGCGGCGCGCGCTCTTCCCTTGTACACTCGCCCCAAGATGCCCATTAACGGAGGACCGATGCGCCAACGTGACCGTTTTCAGTTCGCTTTGCTCGGTATCGCAGTCGTGGCGACACTGGCGCTTTCGGGATGCGCGGGAGCTTCTTCGGGCAGTACGAGTTCCGAGGGGTCTGGATCCTCCGAATCCTCAGGATCCTCAGGAGCATCGGGCGACTGCGGCGCGCTTCAGACCCAGCTCGGAATCGGAGACGCGCAGACTGCGCTGGGGGTCACGGTTGGGATGCCCCCCGGTTCAACGAACTGCGCGATCATCGTGCCCAACGGGCTCAGCGACGATTGGTACGCAGCGATTGGTTACGTGGATCGTCCCGATACCTACAATGTCAGCACTGTGCGGGTCAACGACGAGCGGCAGTGCAGCTTCACCGGGAAAATCGAGCGATCCGACGGCATCACTACCTTCGACATCATCACCTGCGGTCCCCAGTATCTGGACCAGGTCGGCGACTGAGCGGCGCGAACGGCGCGTACGACCAGCGAGATCGGACGCTTCTGCTCAAGCTGAGGCACGATCCCTTGTAAACTCCTGACTTGTGCCAGACTCCCCGACCATAACCGAAGCAGGCGTGTCGGCTGCGACTGATGCTGCCCTTGCAACGATTGCTGCTGCGGCAACCATGGCCGAGCTGCGTGCCGCACGCACCGCGCACGCTGGCGAGACGTCGCCACTGGCGCAACTCAATGCCAGTCTTAAGTCGGTGGCGGCAGAAGACCGCGCCACAGCGGGCAAACTCATCGGGCAGGCCCGGGCTGCGATCGGCCAGGCACTGGCAGCCCGCGAGGCAGAGCTCGCTGTTTCTGAGGAAAACGATCGGCTGTCGAGTGAGGCGGTGGATGTCACAGCAACGGCGACGCGCTGGCGCAGCGGTGCGCGGCATCCGCTCAGCCTGCTCATGGAATCAATGGCCGACATTTTCATTGCCATGGGGTGGGAAGTCGCCGAGGGGCCTGAACTCGAGAACGAGTGGTTCAACTTTGACGCCCTCAACATGGATGAGGACCACCCCGCGCGCAGTGAGCAAGACACCTTTTTCGTCGAGCCGGTTGAGTCGCACCTCGTATTGCGCACGCAGACCAGCCCGGTTCAGATCAGGTCGCTGCTCGAGCGCGAGCTGCCCGTCTACGTCGTCTCGCCCGGAAAGGTGTTCCGCAAGGACGAACTCGACGCGACGCACACTCCGGTGTTCCACCAGATCGAGGGCATCGCGATCGACCGCGGCCTCACGATGGCTAACCTTCGCGGAACGCTCGAGCATCTCGCGCGTGCCATGTTTGGCGACGGTGCGCAGATCCGGCTGCGCCCCAACTATTTTCCGTTCACGGAGCCCAGCGCCGAGATGGATGTCTGGCAGCCGAATGCCAAGGGTGGAGCTCGCTGGGTGGAGTGGGGCGGCTGCGGCATGGTCAACCGCAACGTTCTGCGCGCCGCGGGTATCGATCCCGACGAGTATCAGGGGTTTGCGTTTGGCATGGGAATTGAGCGCACACTGCAGTTTCGCAATGAGATGAACGACATGCGCGACATGGTCGAGGGCGACATCCGGTTCTCCCAGCAGTTCGGCATGGTGGTCTGATGCGCGTACCGATCTCGTGGTTGCGCGAATTCGTCGAGGTTCCGCTCGACGTCACCCATGAGCAGATCCACGCCGCGTTGGTCAGAGTCGGGCTCGAGGAAGAAGACGTCCACGGCTTCGAGATCACCGGTCCTGTGGTCGTCGGGCAGGTGCTCGAGTTCACGCCGGAGCCACAGTCGAACGGCAAGACGATCAACTGGTGTCAGGTAGACGTCGGTGCCCTCGCAGACGGCAGCAGCGCTGCCGACTCAGGAACCGGCCGTGACATCAGAGGCATCGTTTGTGGCGCCCACAATCTCGCCGTCGGCGACAAGGTGGTTGTGTCGTTGCCCGGCGCGGTGCTGCCTGGCCCCTTCCCAATTTCGGCGCGCAAGACCTATGGCCACACCTCGGACGGCATGATCGCGTCCACCCGTGAGCTAGGGCTCGGTGACGAGCATGACGGTATCCTCGTGCTGTCTTCCCTGGGTCTCGACCCCGAGTTGGGCACCGATGCCATCGGGCTGCTCGGGCTCGACGACTTCGCGGTCGAGGTGAACGTCACTCCCGACCGCGGCTACGCGTTCTCGATTCGTGGCATCGCCAGGGAGTACGCGAATTCGACTGGCGCGGCATTCCGCGATCCGGCGAATGCCGTCACGCCAACCGATGCAACGGGCTACCCACTGAGTATCAACGACGAGTCGCCCGTTCGCGGGCGGCCCGGGTGCTCGGTATTCACAGCCCGCATCGTGCGCGGCATCGACCCTTCGCGGCCCACGCCACCGTGGCTCGCTACCCGCCTCCGGCTGGCCGGCATCCGCTCGATTTCCCTCGTTGTAGACATCACCAACTACGTCATGCTCGAGCTCGGGCAGCCCAATCACGCCTACGATTTGGCGAAGCTCGACGGTGGACTCATCGTGCGCCGCGCCACGGCCGGCGAGAAACTCGAGACCCTAGACGGTGTCAGCCGCACTCTGGACCCGACCGATCTCGTCGTGGCCGACCACTCCGGCGCAATCGGTCTGGCGGGAGTCATGGGTGGGGCTGCAACAGAAATCTCGGGAACGACTACCGACGTTCTTATCGAGGCAGCTATCTGGGATCCGGTCACCATTGCTCGCACCGTACGCCGACACAAGCTGCCGAGCGAGGCGGCCAAACGGTACGAGCGCGGGGTTGACCCACGGATGTCGTCGGTCGCGACCCAGCGAGCGGTGCAGCTCCTGGTCGAGCTCGCCGGTGGCATTGCGGATGTCGTCGGGGCGTCGTTCGACGAGTCGATCGCCCCCGAAGCAATAACTCTGGCAACCGACTTCATAGCAAATTTGGTCGGGGCGAGGTTCTCCGCGGATGAAATTGTCGACTCGCTCGAGGCGATTGGCGCGACCGTCGCGGCGACCGACACTGGCTGGACGGTGACCCCACCCACCTGGCGCCCCGATCTGACCGACGCGGCCACCCTCGCAGAAGAGGTTGCCCGCATTGTGGGATACGACCGCATACCGTCGGTATTGCCGGTCGCCCCGCCGGGACGCGGCCTCAGTCGCGAGCAAAGACTGCGTCGACTTACCGCACAGTCGCTAGCATCGGCCGGGCTCACCGAGGTGCTGAGCTACCCGTTCCTCACGCAGGCGAGCAACGCGCTATTCGGCTCGCCGACTGCGGGTGTGGTGCCCGCGATGCGGATCACCAATTCCTTGGATGCCGAAGCAGCCTGGATGCGCACGTCGCTCTTACCGGGTCTGATTGCGGTCGCCCGCCGCAATCTCTCGCGGGGACTCACCGACCTGGCTTTGTTCGAAGTCGGAGCGGTCGTGCGTCCCGAGCCCGGCACACCATATGGAAGCGGCCCGCTGCCGGTGGGCAACGCGTTGCCCACCGATGAGGCACTCGACGCGCTTCGCGCGAGCATCCCGCCGCAGCCCTGGCACGTCGGGGCGTTGTTTCTGGGCGCCGCCGTTGCAAAGCAGCCGGGCGTGACTGCGTTGGCAGCCGGCTTGGCGGACGCACTCGCCGCCGCGCACCACCTCGCGTCCGTGCTCGCGGTCGACCTCGCCGTAGCGGCCGGGTCGCATCAGGCGATGCATCCGGGCCGCACCGCCGCTCTGTCGATAGCCGGGCGTCACGTCGGCTTTGCGGGCGAATTGCTTCCTTCACTAGCAAGTGAGCTCGACCTGCCGCGGGTAGTCGGTGTGCTCGAGCTCGACTTGGACGCGCTAATCGAGCTGGGCGTGAGCGACAAGGTGGCCGTGCCGATCTCGTCGTTCCCGGCCGCCACCCAAGATGTTTCCCTGGTCGTCGCGGTCGGCACGCCAGCGGGGGAGGTAAGGTCCGCTCTCGTTGAGGGGGCAGGGCAGCTGCTCGAATACGCCAGCCTCACTGACGACTACCGCGGCGCTGGCCTACTCCCCGGCACCAAGTCGCTCACTTTCGCCCTGAGATTCCGAGGCGCCGACCGCACCCTGACTCAGGCGGAGGCGACCGAAGCCAAGACAGCTGCGGTCGCCCTCGCGGCCGCGCGCGTAGGGGCAACTCTGCGGGAGTAGCCTGCCGTCGGCGCGCCCGAGCTACTTCGTTCCGCCGCCGAGCAGCCCACCCAGCGCACCGCTAATGATGTCTTGGCCCTGCTTGCTGCCCAGCAGTCCCCCGAGCAAACTGCCGATGTCGGTGCCGGTTGCCGCTGGCTCTTCTGCTTTGGGCGTTGGGGCTGGTGCTGAGCCGGTTTTTGAGGCCATTTGCTGTGCGATGAAGGCGAGCACAATGGGCGCGATGATCGGCAGGATTTGCGCAACGATGGCGCCAATGTCAGGGCCACCGGCCTTGGCTCCAGCGGCTGCAGCGACGTCGTCGGCCTTGTTGCCGAACACGTGCTTGACGATCTTCTCGCCGTCGGCGGTGTCGATCTCGTCGAGGTTCGTGACGACCTTCTCGTGATGGCCGAGAGCCGACTCGAGCTTCTTGGCGCCGCTCGCACTTGACGCGTTGGCCGCCAGACCTCCAACAATTGCCGGAACCGCGACAGCCACAGCGGCTCTCGCAATACTCTCGTCGACACCCAGCTTCTTTGCGATGTCGCCGATGGGGATGAGGTTGATGAGACCGTCGAGGTCTGACATGGGTTCTCCTGCGCTGTCATGATGCCCGCGGTGAGCATCGGGTTCAAGCGTACCGATTCGCCTCGACGAGTGGGATAGCGATAACCTCAGTGATGTGACCGTCCTCAGCAGCACCCTCGAGCGCTTCGCGCCGACCGCTGTGCTGCGCCGACGTCGCGACGAGCGACCCTAGGCGGCGTCCTGAGATGCGAGATCCGCACGGCTCTGAACCGTGGACTCGCGTGGACCGCCGCCGAGTCATCCCTCGCCCACCCCTGTCAATAAGGTAGAACCATGTCGTTATCGGTCGCGGTCGCTGGTGCTAGCGGCTACGCCGGAGGGGAGCTGTTGCGGCTCTTGTCCGGCCATCCCGAATTTACTGTGTCCACTGTCACCGCTTTTCAGAACGCGGGCCAGAGCCTGGTGTCGGTGCAACCGCATCTGCGGTCACTAGCGCACCTGCGGCTTCAGCCGACGGATGCCGAGACTCTCGCCGGCCACGATGTTGTGTTCTTGGCGCTCCCGCACGGCAAGTCCGGTGAATTGGCGCGGCAGTTGAGCGCCGAGACTCTCGTGGTGGATTGCGGTGCCGACCACCGCCTGACCGATTCCGTGGCCTGGGAGGCGTTCTATGGCGGCGAGTTTTTTGGTGCTTGGGACTACGGGCTTCCCGAACTTCTTCTCGCCGGCGGGGGTACGCAGCGAGCGCGTCTGAGTGACTCGAAGCGCATCGCCGTGCCGGGATGCAATGTGACCGCGATCACGCTTGGTCTTGCCCCCGGCATCCGCGCTGGAATCATCGACGCAACCGATCTCGTTGCTGTGCTGGCGGTCGGTCCATCGGGAGCGGGCAAGGCTATGCGAACCGAATTGCTCGCCAGCGAGTTGATGGGCTCGGCGAGTGCATACCAGGTGGGTGGAATTCATCGCCACACACCCGAGATCGTTCAGAATTTGACCGTGTCGGGTGGGGTAGGGGTGCGTGTGTCGTTCACACCGGTGCTCGTACCGATGAGCCGGGGCATCCTCGCGACCTCGACCGCGCGACTGGCTCCGGGAGCGAGTGCGCATGACGTGCGCGACGTGTGGGAGACCGCGTACGCCGACGAGCCGTTCGTGCACGTTTTGCCCGCCGGACAGTTTCCGCGCACGGCGGACACGGTGGGCGCTAATACGGCGCTGATCGGGATCGCCGTCGACGAGGCAGCCGGCCGAGTTGTGGTCGTTAGCGCAATCGACAATCTGGTCAAGGGCACAGCGGGGGCGGCCATCCAGTCCGCGAATATCGCGCTCGGCCTGCCCGAAACCGCGGGCCTGAGCCTAGACGGGGTTGCGCCATGAGTGTGACGGCGGCGAAGGGATTTCACGCAGCGGGTATCGAGGCCGGGCTCAAAGCCAGCGGTGGCAAAGATTTTGCGCTGGTCGTCAATCGTGGTCCGTTGTTTCACGCGGCTGCCGTGTTCACGAGCAACCGGTCACAGGCGAACCCGATCATCTGGTCTCAGCAGGCGATCGCCGATGGCAGGGCGAGTGCGGTCGTTCTCAACTCGGGCGGCGCCAACTGTTTCACGGGAGCTCAGGGTTTTCAGGTCACCCACGCGACGGCCGAGGCGGTTGCCTTTGCGCTCGGGGTGAGTTCGGGGGACGTGCTTGTGTGCTCGACCGGGCTGATCGGTGACCAGCTGCCACTGGACCGCATGCTCGCGGGGGTCGAACTTGCCGCAGCCGCTCTGGGCGATAACGGCGACGACGCGAGCCTCGCGATCATGACGACAGATTCGAAACCCAAACGCAGCGTGCGCCATGCCGGGGGATACACGGTCGGAGGCATGGCGAAGGGCGCCGGGATGCTCGCGCCGGGCCTCGCGACCATGCTCGTCGTCATCACAACCGACGTCGTGCTGTCGTCGGCCGAACTGGACATCGCGCTCCGAACAGCGACCCGGGTCAGCTTCGACCGCCTCGACTCCGATGGCTGCATGTCGACCAACGACCAGGTCACGCTGATGGCTAGCGGCGCCTCCGCGGTAGAACCGGAATTCGACGCCTTCGTCACGGTATTGACCGAGGTGTGCGTCGACCTCGCCGAGCAGTTGCAGGGCGACGCGGAGGGAGCCAGCCACGACATCCGCATCCAGGTCGTCGCGGCCGCCAGCGAAGACGACGCAGTGGCAGTCGGCCGTTCCGTCGCCCGCAACAATCTGTTTAAGGCGGCGATCTTCGGTAACGACCCGAATTGGGGCCGGGTGCTCGCCGCGATCGGAACGACGGATGCCGCCTTCGACCCCTACGACGTCGACGTCTCGATGAACGGGGTTCGGGTGTGCCACGCCGGCGCCCCCGATCGACCGCGCACCGAAGTAGACCTGACGCCTCGCCGGGTGGACCTCGTGATCGACCTCAAGAGCGGCGGCGCTACAGCGACAATTCTGACCAACGACCTCACCCACGACTACGTTCACGAGAACAGCGCGTACTCCAGCTGATGCCCGAGTTCTCGAACAACGTCAGTCAGGATCAGGCCGCGGCAAAGGCGGCGGTTCTGATCGAGGCGCTGCCCTGGCTGAAGAGGTTCCACGACGAAGTCATCGTGGTGAAGTTCGGTGGTCACGCGATGGTGGATGACGATCTCAAGCGCACGTTCGCGGAAGACATGGCGTACCTACGTTTCGTCGGCGTGAAGCCGGTTGTTGTGCACGGTGGTGGCCCGCAGATCACCGCCGAGCTCACCCGCCGTGGCATCCCGAGCGAATTTCGCGGCGGGTACCGTGTGACGACCGCCGAGTCGATGCCGATCATTCGGCAGGTGCTTGCCGAGCGGGTGGGTGGCGAACTCGTCGGCCTCATCAATGCCCATAGAATCGAGCAAGACCTCGCCCTCGCTGAGGGCATCTCCGGTGACCAGTTTGGGTTATTCACCGGCGAGACCCGCGCAGCAATGGTCGACGGTGAGCGCGTCGATCTGGGCCTCGTCGGAGACGTGACCTCGGTCGACCCACAGGCGGTGCTGCGTGAGCTTGCTGCCGGTCGCATTCCGGTGATCTCGACGGTCGCCAATGGTCCGGATGGCCTGCTCAACGTCAACGCAGACTCGGCCGCGGCGTCGCTGGCTGTCGCCCTAGGGGCCGCAAAGCTAGTGATCTTGACCGATGTTGCCGGCCTGTACAGCGACTGGCCAAACCGCGACTCCCTCGTGTCGATCATCACCACAACCGAACTGGAGAGCCTGCTGCCCAGTCTGGAGTCGGGAATGATTCCCAAGATGACGGCGTGCCTCGAAGCAGTCAACGGAGGGGTCGCGAAGGCGGCCATCATCGACGGGCGGGTGCAGCACTCGATTCTGCTCGAAGTATTCACGCAGAACGGAATCGGCACGGAGGTGGTCGCGCCATGATCCAGACCACGTCGACGCCCGACTGGCAAGCCGAATACTCGAAGCGCATCATGAAGTCGGCTGCCCTGCCGGCCCGCGAGTTGGTGCGCGGCGACGGATGCTACGTCTGGGATAGCGACGGTGTGAAGTACCTCGACTTTCTCGCGGGAATCGCGGTCAACGCTCTCGGACACGCACACCCCGTACTCGTCGAAGCGGTGAGTCGCCAGATCGCGACGGTCGCGCACGTCTCGAACTACTTCGCGAATCCGCCGCAGTTGGAACTCGCCGAGCGGCTGACGCGGCTGACCGGTGGCGACCGGGTGTACTTCTGTAACTCGGGGGCCGAGGCCATCGAGGCGGCGATCAAGCTGGCCAGGCGTACCGGTCGCCCGCGCATCCTCTCGCTCACCAATTCGTTCCACGGCCGCACCATGGGGTCACTGTCGCTCACCGGAAAACCCGCTCTGCGGGAGCCCTTCGAGCCCCTGCTGAGCGGTGTCGAGCACATCGATTCGACGATCGAGGCTCTCGAGGCCGCGATGGGGTCGGATGTCGCTGCGCTCGTCGTCGAGCCCATCAAGGGTGAGGCCGGCGTCATCGACCTGCCTGATGGCTACCTCGCTGCCGCGCGAGAGATTACCGCGCGGCACGGTGCTTTGCTCATCATCGACGAGATCCAGACCGGCGCCGGACGCACGGGCACCTGGTGGGCGTTCCAGCGCGACGGAATCGTGCCGGACGCGGTTGCGCTGGCGAAGGGCATTGGCGGGGGAGTGCCGATCGGGGCGCTCGTCACCTTCGGAGCCGCCTCGGACCTTCTCACCCCGGGTCAACATGGCAGCACTAATGGCGGCAATCCCTTGGCGACAGCCGCCTCTAACGCAGTGCTCGGCGAGATCGAGCGGGCGGGGCTTGTCGACAACGCCGCGGCCCGCGGAGCCGAAATCTCGGCGGCCATCGTCGGCCTGCCGCTCGTCGCCGAAGTGCGTGGGCGCGGGTTACTCATCGGAGTCGGGCTTTCCCGACCCGTCGGTGGGGCCGTCGTGTCGAAGGCTCTCGAGCTCGGGCTCATCGTGAATGCGCCAAACGATGTGAGCATTCGCCTCGCGCCGCCGCTCATCATCCGTGACGCCGAGGTGGCGGAATTCATCGAGAAGTTCAGTGCAGCATTGACCGAGGTAAGCGAGGAGCAAGCATGACCCGCCACTTTCTTCGAGACGACGATCTTACTCACGAGGAGCAGACCGCGATTCTCGATCTTGCGGTCCAGATCAAGGCCGATCGCTGGGGGCGTACGCCGCTTGCCGGCCCGCAAACCGTCGCGGTGATCTTCGACAAGTCATCGACCCGCACCCGCGTTTCGTTCGCCGTCGGGATCGCGGATCTCGGAGGCGTGCCCCTCATCATCTCCACCGCGAACAGCCAACTCGGTGGCAAGGAGACGGCATCCGACACGGCACGCGTCCTCGAACGTCAGGTCGCGGCGATCGTGTGGCGAACCTACGCCCAATCCGGTTTGGTCGAGATGGCGGCCGGAACAACCGTTCCGGTGATCAACGCGCTGAGCGACGAATTCCACCCGTGCCAGCTGCTCGCCGACCTGCTCACCATCCGCGAACACAAGGGCAGACTTGCCGGTCTCACCGTCGCTTTTCTGGGTGACGGCGCAGACAACATGGTGCACTCCTACCTGCTCGCCGGCGCAACAGCGGGCATGCACGTGCGAGTGGCTTGCCCCGCCGACTACATGCCCGATGAGAGGGTCGTCGCCGACGCCGATGCAATTGCCGTGCAGACCGGGGGCTCGATCGCTCTGTACACCGACCCGCTTGAAGCCATCGCCGGTGTCGACGTCGTTGTGACGGACACCTGGGTTTCGATGGGTAAGGAGGATGAGAAGGCGGCGCGCGTCGCATCCCTCTCGGCCTACAAGGTGGATGCAGACATGATGGCGCTCGCGCGGCCGGACGCGATCTTCCTCCACTGCCTGCCCGCCGACCGCGGATACGAGGTGACCGGCGAGGTCATCGACGGCCCACAGAGCGTCATTTGGGACGAGGCGGAGAACCGTCTGCACGCCCAGAAGGCCCTGATGGTCTGGCTGCTGGCTCACGCTGGTTGAGAGCCGTCGGTCGTCTCGACGGTCGGGCACATCCCTAGACTTGAATTCAAAACAAGGAGCAACACACATGGCACAACGCGTAGTCCTCGCCTACTCGGGCGGACTCGATACCTCGGTCGGAATCGGCTGGCTGAAGGATGCGACCGGCAAGGAGGTCGTGGCCCTTGCGGTCGACGTCGGCCAGGGTGGCGAAGACATGGAGGACATCCGTCAGCGCGCCCTCGATTGTGGAGCGGTTGAGTCGATCGTCGTGGATGCAAAGAACGAGTTTGCCGACGATTTCCTCATGCCGGCCCTCAAGGCGAACGCTCTCTACCAAAAGCGCTATCCACTGGTGTCTGCGCTCAGCCGCCCGCTGATCGCAAAGCACCTTGCCATCACGGCACAACAGCTCGGCGCCGATTCGGTGGCCCATGGATGCACCGGCAAGGGCAACGATCAAGTGCGGTTCGAGGCAGCCGTCGCGGCGCTCGCGCCGGAGCTCACGAGTATCGCGCCGGTGCGCGATCTGGCGCTAACGCGCGACAAAGCGATCATCTATGCGGAGGAGAACAACCTTCCGATCCGTCAAAGCGCCAAGAACCCGTATTCGATCGACAAGAACGTCTGGGGCCGAGCGGTCGAAACCGGCTTCCTCGAGGATCCGTGGAACGCACCCATCGAGGATCTGTACGAGTACACGATGGACCCATCGGTCGCCAAGCCCGCAGACGAAGTCATTGTGAGCTTCGAATCGGGTATTCCTGTCGCGATCGATGGCACGCGGATGTCGGCTCTGGCCGTCATCCAGAAGATGAACGAGCTCGCGGGCAAGCACGGCGTCGGTCGTATCGATGTTGTCGAAGACCGCCTGGTGGGCATCAAGAGTCGCGAGGTCTACGAGGCGCCCGGCGCCATGGCGCTGATCGAGGCGCACGAGGCGCTGGAGGCACTGACTCTCGAGCGCGACCTGGGTCGCTACAAGCGCTCCGTCGAGGCCGAATGGTCGAACCTCGTCTACGACGGCCTCTGGTTCTCCGGACTGAAGCGATCGCTCGATGTGTTCATCGACGACACCCAGCGCTACGTGTCGGGTGAGATTCGTCTGCGGTTGCAGGGCGGGCGCGCGACCGTGACGGGCCAGAAGAGTGACACCAGCCTGTACGACTTCAGCCTGGCCACGTATGACACCGGTGACACGTTTGACCAATCGTTGTCGAAGGGGTTCATCGAGATTTGGTCGCTGCCCAGCAAGATCGCAGCACGCAGGGATGTGGCGGCCAGTTCTGCCGCTGATTGACCACCACCGCTGATTGAGCTTGTCGAAATCAAGGAGCCGAGATGACCGAGGGCCGCACGACCGGCGACGGCGCCCTCTGGGGTGCCCGATTCGCGAGTGGCCCCTCGCCCGAACTCGCTCGCCTCAGCCGTTCCACGCACTTTGACTGGCAACTCGCCGCATACGACATCGCGGGCTCGCATGCCCATGCGAAGGCGCTAGCGGCGGCCGGCTTCCTCGATGCCGACCAGGAGCGTCAGATGCATGCTGGTCTCGACGAGGTTGCCCGCCGAGTCGAGACGGGCGAGCTTGTGCCGCAGGCTCACGACGAGGACGTACACGGCGCCCTCGAGGCCGCACTGATCGACGTAGTCGGTGCCGAACTCGGGGGCCGACTGCGAGCTGGTCGCAGCCGCAACGACCAGATCGCGACCCTCGTGCGGATGTATCTGCTCGACCACGCCGCCGTGATCGGTGACCTCGTGGTCGACCTGATCGACGCGCTCAATGCTCAGGCAGAGAAGGCGGGTGGGGCGATCCTTCCCGGGCGCACCCACCTCCAGCACGCACAGCCCGTGCTGCTCGCGCATCAGCTTCTCGCCCACGCCTGGCCGCTCGTGCGCGACCTGGAGCGGTTGCGGGACTGGCGCGTGCGGGCATCCACCTCGCCCTATGGGGCCGGCGCCCTCGCCGGCAGCAGCCTCGGTCTGGATCCGGCACTGATCGCCCGCGAATTGGGGTTGAGTCGCCCGAGCGAGAATTCGATCGATGCGACGTCGAGCCGGGATGTCGTGGCCGAGTTCGCGTATGTCGCCGCACAGCTCGGAATCGACATTTCTCGGTTTGCCGAAGAGCTCATCCTCTGGAACACGCGCGAGTTCTCGTTTGTGAGGCTCGACGACGCCTATTCGACGGGCTCGTCGATCATGCCTCAGAAGAAGAACCCCGACATCGCCGAGCTCGCCCGCGGCAAGTCAGGGCGGCTGATCGGCAACCTCGCGGGCCTGCTTGCGACTCTCAAGGGTCTTCCGCTGGCCTACAACCGCGACCTTCAGGAAGACAAGGAGCCGGTCTTCGACTCCGTCGAGACACTCGAGGTTCTGCTGCCGGCCTTCACGGGAATGGTCGCGACCCTCACCTTCGACACGGAGCGGATGGCCGAACTCGCCCCTCAAGGATTCTCGCTCGCCACGGATGTTGCAGACTGGCTGGTGCGCCAGCGCGTGCCCTTCCGCGAGGCCCACGAGATCAGCGGCGCCTTGGTCCGTTTCTGCGAGGAGCGGGGCCTCGAGCTGCACGAGCCGACCGACGAGCAGTATGCCGAAGTCTCGCCCCGCCTCACGTCGGGGGTGCGTGACGTGCTGAGCATCGAGGGATCGGTCGCGAGCCGAACGGGGGCCGGTGGAACCGCACCAGCACGCGTTGCTGAGCAGCGCGCGGAACTCACCGAGCGCATCCGTGCCCTCACGGCGGGCACAGCGCTCTGATCGAGCTTCTGTCCCGACCGGCTACCGAGGTAGCACCCCTGCTGCTCGGCAGCCTGATCACCGTGGGCGAAGTGACAGTTCGGCTGACCGAGGTGGAGGCGTATCTCGGCGAGGCCGATCCCGGCTCCCATGCCTTCCGCGGCCGGACGCCGCGCACGGCGGTGATGTTCGGCCCGCCCGGCCGCCTGTATACGTACTTCACCTACGGGATGCACGTCTGCGCCAATATCGTGTGTTCGCCGGAGGGCGTTGCATCCGCTGTGCTGCTTCGAGCGGGCGAGGTCGTCGTGGGGCTGGAGGCCGCGAGGTTCCGCCGAAGGACGAGCCGAACGGATGCAGATCTGGCCCGCGGCCCCGCCCGTCTGTGCGTCGCCCTCGGGATCACCCTTGCCGACGGGGGAGCGGATCTCGCCAGTTCACGAGTGCGTCTGCTACGCGCGGATCCGGTTGTTCACTGGGAGCAGGGTCGGCGCACGGGGGTGTCGGGTGCCGGCGGAGGGCCCGAGTACCCGTGGCGATTCTGGATCCCCGGCGAGCAGTCGGTGTCGCCATACAAGGCGCACGTTCCGAAACGTCGCAACAGTGTTGCGCCTAGATGATCGCCATCGCCGCGGCGGCGCACGCCCCAGCCCATCCGAGGCTGGTCAAGGTTCCGATGATGAAGCGCTCACGTGCCGCGCTGTCTTCCAACTCGCTGAATCGACCGAGGCCCTTGATGGCCACGATGATTGCTATGGCAGCGGGTTGACCCGCGGCGACCGATCCGAGCAGCGCGAGGCGTTCGAGGTGACCGATGGTCGCTCCACCGCGCAGAATTTCGCGTCGGGGAGTCTCGTCGTCGTCCACGACGATGCCGCCGTGCTCCCCGAGTTGCACGCCACCCTGCGCGAATCTCAGAAGCAGCCCGACGAGGGGGCTGCCACCGATGACGCCGAGGGCACCGAGTCCGAGGCCGACCACCGCTAGGAACCATCCGTCGCCGGGCGTCTGGCCGGGTGCGACAACGACGGTCACGACCGCAGCGGCAAGGATCCCCGCGGCGGGAACAACGAACCAGGGTCGTTTCAGTGCGGCAGCGAGAACGGCACACGCCAGCGCGAGATAGACGGCAACGATGAGAAGGACTGTGATCATTGCTGCCCAGTCTGCTCGGTACCGCCGTCAACGCGGGTGAGCGCGGCCGCGAGTGCCGCAATCGCGGCAAGCTCGACGCGGATGCCCGCCGCTCGCGCTCGTTGGCTCGCGGCCTGCTGACTAATGCCGAGCGCACTCGCGGCCGCAGCTTGAGTGTGCCCGCGAGCGAGGAGGTCGAACAACGCCCAGCCCTCAGCACTTCGCCGGGACCTGAGGAGTAGGAGCAGGTCGACCAGGGACTGCGCGTGCTCCGCCTGCGTTGAGGTCGCACTGGCGAGCGCGAATCGCAACGGTGCCCGCTTGGCGGCCTCGACGGCGGACCGCGCCGCAACGAATCCCGCACCGGTCGCTTCGCGCGTGTTCTGCGGTAGGGGCGTGCGCACCGAGCCGACTCCGCATCCGACGCTCCATTGCTCGGTGCGGGTGAGGTCGGTGATCATTGCAAGAGCGGTCGACGCGTCGGGGGTCAGCGCCTGGATCTCGTCGCCGGCGTTGCGGTCGACCGGCAGTGCAAGCTGCACACCGTATCGCAGGTTGAGCAGTGAAACAGTAGCGGCAGCGAGGTCATCCTGATGGCTGCTATCGATCTGATCCGCAGTAATGATGAACACTGGTTCCTCACGTTCCCATGCTTGATATCAGCACAATCAAGTCTAGACACTAGATGTCAGTGCAAACAAGCCTGCGAACTTGATGGAACCGCGGCCCGGGCAGTCCGGCATCCTCCGCTACGGTTATTGACGTGCCAGCAGCAGCGACGATCCAGCAGAACGATGCAACATTTACCGATGTCTGGGAAGAGATTACGTGGCGCGGCCTCGTGCACGTCTCAACCAATGCCGACGAACTTAAGGCTCTCCTCGCGGGCCCGTCGATCACCTACTACTGCGGGTTCGACCCGACCGCGCCGAGCCTGCATCTGGGAAACCTCGTTCAGCTTCTCCTGCTGCGCCGCCTGCAACTCGCCGGTCACAAGCCGCTCGGCCTGGTCGGGGGTTCGACCGGCCTGATCGGAGATCCGCGCCCGACCGCCGAACGCACCCTCAACGACGAGGCGACCGTGGCCGAGTGGGTGGGGTACCTGCAGGGGCAGGTCTCGAAGTTCTTGAGCTTCGACGGCGACAATGCGGCGCGGCTCGTCAACAACCTCGACTGGACCGCACCGCTCAGCGCAATCGATTTCCTGCGCGACGTCGGCAAACACTTCCGGGTCGGCACGATGCTGAAGAAGGATGCCGTCAGCGCGCGCCTCAACTCCGACGTCGGCATCAGCTACACGGAGTTCAGCTACCAGATCCTTCAGGGCATGGACTTCCTGGAGCTGTACCGCAGCTATGGCTGCGTGCTACAAACCGGGGGCAGCGATCAGTGGGGCAATCTGACCAGCGGCACCGACCTCATCCACAAGGCGGAGGGGGTGTCGGCGCACGCGATCGGCACTCCGCTCATCACCAACTCCGACGGCACGAAGTTCGGCAAGAGCGAGGGCAACGCGATCTGGTTGGATGCCGCGATGACCAGCCCCTACGCGTTCTACCAGTTCTGGCTCAACACCGACGATGGCGACGTGGTCGAGCGACTGAAGATCTTCACGTTTCTCGGCCGCGCCGAGCTGGAGCGCCTCGAAGCCGCCGCGGCGACCGAGCCTCACAAGCGAGAGGCGCAACGCGTACTCGCCTGGGAGGTGACCTCCCTCGTGCATGGCGTTCAGGCGACCGAGGCAGCGATCGCCGCGGCGGGCGCGCTATTCGGTCAGGGGGAGTTGAGCGAGTTGGATGCCGGCACCCTCGAGCAGGCACTACGGGAGTTGCCGAGCACCACGACCATGCCACGTACACCGATTGCGCAGCTGCTGGTGGACACGGGCCTGAGTCCGAGCCTTAGCGCCGCACGGAGGTCCATTGGCGAGGGCGGGGTGTACGTGAACAACGAACGGGTCGACGACGAGGCATCCGTGCTGGATTCATCCATGCTCTTGGGCGGAATGGCGGTGCTTCGGCGGGGGAAGAAGACGCTCGCAGGGGTGTTTGTCGAGTAGCACCAGAAGGCGACACGCCCGGGATGCACCGTAATTTGGCGGCGCCGCAATCTCCCCGTAATGTAATCACTTGTCACCCCAAAGGTGCGGAATAGCCGCAGTGCTTTCCGGCCTCAAGAGGGACCAAATCCAGTCAGTGAATGTAGCCGCTCTAGTAGCGACTACGGCGTCCTGGTGGTAGGTTAGAGCAGTTGCCCTGAAAACGAAGCCGCAAGGTGGATATTCAGGAGCGCCCGATCCTTGAGAACTCAACAGCGTGCACACTGTCAAATGCCAAAAACCCGTCCGTGACCTCGGTCACGAACGGATTCCTTTGGAAAAAGATATAAACAACAAAGCAAGTCAGTATTGATTTGTTCTGTCAGTTTCAAACTTGTCACCTCGACATCCCATTCCGGATGCGGGTGGCGCTAGATGTGCCGAATCGCTTGCGGTTCGAGCAATCAAACATTTATGGAGAGTTTGATCCTGGCTCAGGATGAACGCTGGCGGCGTGCTTAACACATGCAAGTCGAACGATGAAGGTGGGAGCTTGCTCCCGCCGGATTAGTGGCGAACGGGTGAGTAACACGTGAGTAACCTGCCCTTGACTCTGGGATAAGCGTTGGAAACGACGTCTAATACCGGATACGACCTTCGGAGGCATCTCCTGAAGGTGGAAAGAATTTCGGTCAAGGATGGACTCGCGGCCTATCAGCTAGTTGGTGAGGTAATGGCCCACCAAGGCGACGACGGGTA
>JBBQZJ010000002.1:0-27541 GCA_038207805.1 Actinomycetales bacterium
CAGCATGCCGGCCAGACTCGGAAACTCGTGCTGCATCTCACGAGCGCGTTGACGAACGCCCTCGCTGAGCAGCAGCTCCCGGCTCGGCGGCAGTTCGGCCCGATCGATTTCCGTCGTCAGCGAGCGCTGATCCGCGACCGAGAACTCGCGCACCTGCTCTAGTTCGTCGCCGAAGAATTCCAGCCGCAACGGATGCTCGTCGGTGGGCGCGAACACGTCGACGATTCCGCCGCGCACCGCAAACTCGCCGCGTCGGGTGACCATGTCGACTCGCGAGTAGGCGAGGTCGACCAGTCGCTTGCTCACGTCGGGCAGGTCGTATCCCCGCCCGCCCTTGACGAGTTCGATGGGCGCAACGCTTGTGAGGTTGTCGGCGAGCGGCTGGAGGGCTGCGCGCACGCTCGCAACGAGCACAAACGCCGTGGCGCCATCCCACCGGGCGATCGCGCGCAGTGCGGCGATGCGCTTACCCACCGTCTCGGGGCTGGGGCTGAGTCGTTCGTGCGGGAGGGTCTCCCATGCGGGAAACTCGATGACTGTCGCCTGCGGCAGAAAGCTGAGAAGCGAACGCTGAAACGCCTCCGATTCGCGCCCCGTCGCCGTGATGGCTAGCGCGAAGCGCGGGCCACCGGTGCGACTGAGCAGTGCCGCCAGCAGCGGCGCGCGCATCCCGTCAACGAGCGAAAAATCGGCGCTACGGGTCGCCCATGCTGATGCCTTCTCGAACGTTTCGGCGCGCGACAGAGCCGCAACAAATCCTTCGAGTAGCACTCGACGAGTCTAAGTGTCGCCACCGCCACTCGCTCGCTCCTCGTGGTTTCAGGAACCCGACGGCCCCAGAGGCGCCTCACCCGATGACGGCGCCGACACCGACGACGGCTCCTTCAGTTCGATGAACATCGTGTGCGTCTCGGTCGAACCAGTGTTGGTTCCGCTGTGGGTCTGGGCGGCCATCCACCGCGCCTGATTCGCCTCGAGCTCGACATCGACGCTTCGCTCACCCGAGGTGAGCGTGCGCTGGAACGAGCTCAGCGTGATCATTACGCTGTCGGGATGATCGTGCGGCACCGTCTGCTGGCCCGGCTGATCCCGGTACTCCAGCACACGCACGCGGTCATTCTCGAAGACCACTGAGTAGAAGTCCGGGTTCGTCGAGACGGGATCAAGGGCCATGGTGCGAACGTATCCCGTAACCGAGGATCTGACAACAACTCGGCCGAGAATCGCCGGTCGCGCTAGGGTTGAGCCACAATTTTCCCCGGAGGCCACCGATGACCCACGCCGATCTGGTCTTCACCGGCGGAGCAGTCTTCACCGCAGACACCGTGCGATCGCGCGCGAGCTTCGTCGCCGTCACCGGCGATCGGATCGTGGCGGTCGGCCCCGACGTGCGCTCCGAAGTGAGCGAGCACGTTGGACCCAACACGCGGGTTGTTGACCTCGCCGGGCGGATGCTCGTGCCCGGCTTCCAGGACGCACATGTTCACCCGGTCTGGGGTGGCCTCGACCTACTGCGCTGCGATCTGGCGCCATACTCAACGTCGTCGGAGTACTTGGCCGCGATCGCCAGGTACGCAGCCGCTCATCCCGCTGACGACTGGGTGCTCGGCGGGGGTTGGAGCATGTCGGCGTTCCCGGGCGGAACTCCCCTAGCGGCCGAACTGGATCGGGTCGTGCCCGACCGCCCCGCGTTCCTGCCGAACCGCGACGGGCACGGCGCGTGGGTGAACTCGCGCGCCCTCGACCGTGCCGGCATCACGAAAGACACACCCGATCCCGTGGACGGGCGCATCGAGCGCGACTCCCAAGGCGCTCCCACTGGCACGCTCCATGAGGGAGCCATGGCTCTCGTGAGCCGCCTGCTGCCATCGGAATCCCCGGAACGGATGCTCGCAGCCCTGAAACTCGGGCAGCAGTACCTGCACTCCTTCGGCGTGACTGCGTGGCAGGACGCCATCATCGGCAGCTACGGTGATGCGGGCGACCCGGCGGAAAGCTACGTTGCGGCCGCGAAGTCCGGGGAGCTCACCGGCCGCGTGGTCGGTGCTCTCTGGTGGGACCGTTCCCGCGGCCTCGAACAGATCCCCGAGCTCATCGACCGGCGCGAGCGCCTCAGCGTGGGAGCGTTCAGGGCCACCAGCATCAAGATCATGCAAGACGGCGTCGCGGAGAACTTCACCGCGTCGATGCTTGAGCCGTACGGCGACGGCCACGGGCATCCGAGCGACAACTCGGGGATCTCGTTCGTTGCGCCGACGCTGCTCAACGAGGCCGCTGCGCAACTGGATGCCGCCGGGTTCCAGCTGCACTTCCACGCCATCGGCGATCGAGCCGTGCGCGAGTGCCTCGACGCGGTCGAGCATGCGCTCGGCCGCAACGGGAGAAACGACAACCGGCACCACATCGCCCACCTTCAGGTCGTGCATCCCGATGACGTTCCGCGGTTTAGGCAGCTCGACGTCACGGCCAACATGCAGTCGCTCTGGGCCGCATTGGAGCCGCAGATGGTCGAACTTACGCTGCCCTTCCTAGGGCAGCCCCGCTCGAGTTGGCAGTACCCCTGGGGCGACCTGCTGCGCGCGGGCGCGATGCTCGCCGCAGGAAGCGACTGGTCGGTCTCGACCCCGGACCCGTTTGCCGCTATTCACGTTGCGGTGAACCGCATCGCCCACCGGGACATTGCCGAGGGCGAGTACGGTGTGTTTCTGCCCGAGCAACGTATCGATCTCGCCACGGCAATCACCGCCTACACCGCCGGATCTGCCAGGGTCAATCACCTCGACGAGACCGGTCGGATTCGGGTCGGAGCGCTGGCCGACCTCGCTGTGCTCGATCGGGATCCGTTCGACGGCGCACCCGAAGACATCGGTTCGACTCGCGTCGTCGAAACCTTTGTCGGCGGGCGCAGCGTCTACAGCGCCTGACCTGCCAGGCGGCCGCGGAGCCGCGGAGTGGCGGAGTAGCGGAGTAGCGGAGCCGCGAAGTAGCGGGCCAGCGCGACTAGCGCGACTAGCGCGGGCTGTGAAACTTCAGTTGCGCCGCAGTGAGACCGTCCGTCGCGATCGCCTCGACGGCATCCGCCGCGTCGCCCAGCACCGTGGGAAGGGCCTCACGTTCGACACTGCCGAAATCGCGCAACACGAAGTCGGCAGCGGGTTGGCGACCGGGCGGGCGGCCGATGCCGATTCGCACCCGGGTGAAGTCCCCGGTTCCTATCGCGGCAATGATGTCGCGCAGCCCGTTGTGTCCGCCGTGACCGCCGCCGAACTTCAGACGCACAGTGTCGAAATCAATGTCCAAGTCGTCGTGCACCACAATCAGGCGAGACGGCTCGAGCTTGTAGAACCGCAGCAGGGCGGCAACCGGTGCCCCGGAGACGTTCATGAAGGTGTTCGGCTTAGCGAGCACCAGGGTGGGTCCGGCAGCAAAGCTACGACCCTCCGCGACGGCGGAGTTGGTCTTGTGGTTCTTGAATGAACTGGATGACCGATCCGCGAGTTGGGCGAGCACCATTTGTCCCACGTTGTGACGGTTGCTGGCGTAGCCGGGCCCGGGGTTACCGAGCCCGACTACCAACCAAGTGGCGTCGTTCACGTGGACACGTTTGCCGAAAAGGATTCTGACTACTCCGCGCCCTCGGCGGGTGCAGCATCGGCTTCCGTCGCGCTGTCGGCGTCCGCCTCGCCCGCTTCGCCGTCAGCGGTCTCAGCCGCTTCTTCGGCAGCAGTCTCACCGAGATCGACCTCGGCCGACGTGCTGATGCCGACGACGAGTGTCTCCGGGTCGGTGATCAGTGTCGCGCCAGCGGGCAGTGCGACGTCGCCGGCGAGAATGTGCGCGCCATCCCCGAGGCCCTCGATCGAGACGACCAGGCTCTCCGGGATATGGGTTGCCTCGACCTCGAGCGACAGGGTGTTTGAACCGTGGTTGACGGACGTTCCGGGAGCCGACTCGCCCTCCAAGTGCACCGGAATGTCGACGGTGACCTTCTCGCCCTTGCGCACAACGATCAGGTCGATGTGCTCGATGATCTGGCGAACCGGGTCTTTCTGCACGTCTTTAACCAACGCGAGCTGGGTCTTGCCCTGGATGTCGAGCTCGAGCACCTGATTCGACTTGCGCAGAATCAGCGCGGTCTCGTGGCCGGGCAGAGTCACGTGTTGAGGTTCGGTGCCGTGGCCGTAGATGACGGCGGGGATTTTGCCCTGAGCGCGAATCTTGCGAGCCACGCCCTTACCGAAGGTGTCGCGGATCTCCGTGACGAGATGGTTGCTGTTGGCGTTAGCCATGATCGTTCTCCTTGTGGGCTGTCGGCCCCGTTGTGGTCTGTGTGTTCGACTCGAACGCACGGCAGAAGTGCGTGAGGAAAAGCCCGGGGACTCGCCTACCGCGTCGATAACGGATGGGTTGCATCCCTCGCCGAAGTTCAGTCGTGAAGTCTAGCAGCGATTTGCCCAGCGAGTTCGCCGGGTTTGTGTTCGATACCCACCCGGAAGCCGGGCTCGCCCGTGGCTAGAGGCTCGAGGGTGTCCAGTTGAGACTCGAGCAAGCCCAGCGGCATGAAGTGACCCTGCCGAGCGCTGAGCCGATCGAGCAGCAGCTGTGGCGATCCATCGAGTTCCACAAATCGAGTGAGCGGCGCTTGCTCGAGAATTGTCTCCCGGTAGTGCCGCTTGAGCGCCGAACACGCGACCACGAGCCCCGTGTCGGCGGCGGCGATCGCTTCGCCCACCGCCACAAGCCATGGCCGACGATCATCATCGGTGAGCGGCCGTCCCGCGGCCATCGTGGCGACGTTGCGCTGCGGATGCAGGTCGTCCGCGTCGAGAAAAGGAACGCCGAGCCGCTCGGCAAGCAGCGACCCGATAGTCGATTTGCCGGATCCACTCACACCCATAACGACGACGAGCAGAGGACGCGGCATGGCCCTACGATACCGACCCAGTAGCCTGTATCTGGATTCGAGTTGGGGTTTCGATACGCGCCCGACGGCGCTATTCAACCAGCGTTGCACTACGAAGGAGCACGAACAGTGACACAGGCAAACATCGGCGTTGTCGGGCTCGCGGTGATGGGGTCGAATCTCGCGCGCAACCTGGCTAGCCGTGAGGGCAACACGGTCGCCGTCTACAACCGTACGTGGGCGCGAACCGAGACGCTCATGGATGAGCACCCCGAGGCCGGGTTCGTTCCGTCGCAGACAATGCAGGAATTCGCTTCATCACTGGCGAAACCCCGTACCGCCCTGATCATGGTGCAGGCCGGTGCGGGCACGGATGCCGTCATCGACGAGCTTGTTGCTTTGTTCGAGCCGGGCGACATCATTGTCGACGGCGGCAATTCACTGTTCACCGACACGATCCGTCGCGAGAAGGCCGTGCGCGAATCGGGAATCAACTTCGTGGGCGCAGGGATCTCGGGTGGCGAGGAGGGTGCACTCCACGGTCCGTCGATCATGCCGGGCGGGTCTGATGAGTCCTGGGTGACTCTGGGCCCGATCCTCAAATCGATCGCGGCTATCGCCGAGGGCGAGCCCTGCGTCACGCACGTCGGGCACGACGGCGCCGGCCACTTCGTCAAGATGATTCACAACGGCATCGAGTATGCCGACATGCAGCTCATCGCCGAGGCCTACGACCTGATCCGCCGCGGCACCGGAGCGACCCCCGCCGAGATTGCCGACATCTTTTCGCAGTGGAACACCGGCGAACTCGAGAGCTACCTCATCGAGATCACGGCCGAGGTTCTCCGGCAGGTGGATGCGAAAACCGGCAAGCCGCTCGTCGACGTGATCCTCGATGAGGCCGGGTCCAAGGGAACCGGCGTGTGGACGGTGCAGTCGGCTCTCGACCTCGGCATCCCGGTCTCCGGCATCGCGGAAGCCGTATTTGCTCGCGCTCTGTCGTCGAAGCCCGCCCAGCGCGCTGCGGCATCCGCTCTGCCCGGTCCGAGCTCGGCCGTGACCGTCTCCGACAACGCTGCCTTCATCGAAGACGTGCGCCGCGCACTGTATGCCTCCAAGATCATTGCCTACAGCCAAGGGTTCGACGCGATTGTTGCCGGCGCCGAGCACTACGGCTGGGACATCACGAAGGGCAACATCGCCAAGATCTGGCGAGGTGGCTGCATCATCCGCGCGCGCTTCCTCAACCGAATAACCGAGGCCTACGCCGAGAACCCTGGGCTCGTCGCGCTCGTCACCGCGCCATACTTCGCTGCCGCGATTGCAACGGCTCAGGATGCCTGGCGCCGCGTCGTGGCTCACGCCGCGGGTGCCGGAATCCCCAGCCCCGCCTTCTCAAGTTCTCTGGCGTACTACGACGGACTGCGTGCCGACCGGCTACCCGCCGCACTGGTGCAGGGCCAGCGCGACTTCTTTGGCGCACACACCTACAAGCGTGTCGATGAACCAGGCACCTTCCATACCCTGTGGTCCGGCGACCGCAGTGAGGTCGAGTCCGCCGGCTCCAGCCACTAGCGATGCTGTTCCCCCGGCGCAGCGCACTTCGGTGGTTCGACCACCGGGTCGAGGTCGTGGATGGCGCCGTCGAGTCCTCGATAACCGTCGCGGCTCGAGGCCGGATCGACCCGACCCGCGTGCTCATTCGCCTTCATGACGCGGGGCTCGACGCCGTGGACAGCTCCGCGACACCGTTTCTGCCGGTTGCAGCGCTATTGGGTGCGCGGCTTGGGGTGCCCGTGCGATTTTCTGATCCGGTGGATCCGATCGCTTTGGCCGGGGCGCGCCGAACCCTACCCGTCGCCGCGGAGGCTTTTGGATGGGGTCGTTCGTCGATCAGCGCTCCGACCGCTCGAACCGTGGCCCGACCGCCGCGCCCCTCGGCGCTGTTCTTCACTCGCGGCGTTGACTCCTACGCAAGCCTCATCAAGTACCGCGAGAAGTTCGGAATGCTCATCGCCATGGAGTGGGTCGACCCGCCATACGCATCCGATGGCCAGCACGACCTGTTCCTCTCCACTGCTCAGGCGTCGAGCGAACTCGGATTCCCGATCCTGCGCACCTCGACAACGCTTCGGGATGTTCTCGACCCCTACATTCAGTGGGAGCACAGCCACGGCGCCGCGCTGTCCGGCATTGGTTTGTTCTGCGCTGGGCTGATCGAGGAGGCCTGGCTCTCAAACGCGTACCGCGAGGATCTCGTGGAACCGGATTCGGGCATCCGCTCAGACCTCCTCGAGAACTGGTCGAGTTCGTCAGTGCGGATCGTGCGCTCGGCAGGCGCCCCCAGTAGAAACGCCAAAGCGGCCCTCATCGCCCCCGACCCCAACGTTCAGCGCTGGCTTCAGGTGTGCTGGGAGTCGTGGGCCGAGGGCAACTGCGGAACCTGCTTCAAGTGCTTGCACACGATGAGCAATTTCGCCACGAGTGGTCAACTCGAACTGGTTCAGGGGCGCTTCAATGCGCCACTGACCGCCGAGGCTGTGCGCGGATTGGATGCCTCGCACGCGGCCCCCAGCCTGCTGCTCACGATTATCGAACTGACCGACGAACTGCCCGACGGACCGATCCGCGACGCGTGGTCCGAGGTTCTTGAACTGCACCACCCCGGCGCTCAGGCGAGACTTGGTGCACCCCGGCCGTAGCGCAGTTACCGTGCGCTCGGAGGTGGGAGAATGGTCACGCCATGGACGAGTACGACGACGAACCGGAGCTGGCCGGCTATCAGCCGCACGGTGACAAGCCCCTGCGCGGTCCCCGTCTTCTCTGGGTAATGCGGGTGGTCGTGGTTCTCGGGATTGCCGGCCTGATTGTGCCGGGCATCCTCGTGGCGGTGGGGACAGCGAACCGTACGGCTCTGCGAACCTGCGCTATCTATACCAACTACTTCGCGCCAGACTCGGTCAGCTTTTCGACGAGGTTTGAGTTGATCAGCCCCGCCGGGGTGGGCTGGAACTGCTATGCGGTTGCTTTCGGCGGCAAAGAGGTGCTCTTGGCGTCTCTGGGCCTCATTCCGGGCGGCGCGCGGCTGCCCAATGCACCGTTGGAGCGCTCCTAGCCCAGCCCTCGCCGGCCAACCGATTCAGTTGACCGCGGCAATCGTGACCGAGGCCCGATGTGACCCCGACACTAGCCGGTATGCCGGAAGCACTCCGGGACCGCAGGCCGCCGTGCCGACTCCGTGTTGAGCGAAGTCGAGCACGACGTGAGTTCGGCCGTCACTGACGAGCTGCTCGAGGTGTGTGGCGGCGGCGAGAGTCTCGGTGCTCCACGGTCGAACCGTCGCCGCGAATCCCGCGCCCGAGAATTCGACGCCGTGGGCGCCCCCGCTGAGCACGAGTTGTCGCAGACCGGCCCGGGATCCCGACTCCTGCGGGCGCACGTTCGGCACTGTGAGCTCGGATACCGTGCCGGAGTGCCAGCCGAGTCGCGCGCCCTCGCCGGTGTCGGGGTAGGCCGGACCCGGCCCGAGCCCGAACCAATTCGCTTCAGCACACTGCCCGGGCAGGCTGAAGGAGATGCCAACCCTCGCCCATTCGGCCGGCCCACCCAGGGGCTCGACGTGAACATCCAACTGGGTCTCATCGGCTCGCGCAGTCCACACGCAGGTCAGCTCGACCAGCTCGTCGCGCCCCGCGCCTCCGACGCGCGTGGTGACGGTTGTGCTCGAGTCCTGCCGATCAATCGACACCAACCGCGACACTAAGCGGTGCAGGCCGAGTCGTTCCCAGCGTGCGGCAACCGCAGGCAGGGTATCTTCTGTCCAGGCGACACCGCGATCATTGTCGGTGGGGGCGCGCCACAGCTCGAGCCTGAAGTTCTGGATGTCGACACTGCCGATCGCCGCAAGCGAGCCCGTTGCCGGGTCAAGGCGTACCGGACCGATATCGAGGGGCGCGGAGTGCACCCGACCGCGTGGCGCATCTGTCACAGTGGAGTGCTGCCCCCATGCCACCTCGTGATCCGCGGGAGCCCAGGGCGAGTCGGCGCGGTAGCGTGCGGAAACCGTCACAACACGGCCGGGCTGGGATGCCGCGGTGACACACTGCTCTGGCAGCTCGATAACGCTGACCGCCCGTGCCGCAACGGGCTGGGCCGCAAGAACCCCCGAGGCTTCGACTCCGGCCGCCGAAGCGACCACCCACTCCAGCGCGAGATGCGATGTGTCAATGAAGTCGTATCGGCTCGTGACCGACACCGTCGTGAGGTCATCCGCCACCCTGATCAGCACGGGTGCGAAGACCGCCTTGAGGTCGGTTAGTTGCGGCCGTGGCTCGCGGTCTGCCGACACGAGTCCATCGATGACGAAATTGCCGTCGTGAACCACTTCGCCGAAGTCACCACCGTAGGCCATCGAGCCATCGGCCCGACGGATGCCATGCTCAAGCCACTCCCAGATGAAACCCCCAGCGAGTCGGTCGTGGGCCTCGAAGAGGTCTTGATACTCGGTGAGCCCGCCGGGGCCTGTGCCCATCGCGTGGGCGTACTCGCACAGCATGAATGGCATGGCTCGGCGGTGCGCGTCGAGGGCGGTATCCGCCAGCGGCGGCTCGCTGCGAGTGCCGATCGCGGCAACCTCGGCGTGCGAGGCATACATGCGGCTCCACAGATCGACGTACTCGCAGTCGTAGTCGCCTTCGTAGTGGATCGGTCGGCTGTTATCGCGACCCCGGATCCATTGCGCCATGGCGGCAAGGTTCGAGCCGGTACCCGCCTCATTGCCGAGAGACCAGATGATGATGCTCGGGTGGTTCTTGTCGCGCTCGACCATCCGAGCGGCGCGGTCGAGGTACGCCTCGAGCCACAGCGGCTCATCGGACGGGTTGCGGCGCCACTCGACCATGCCGAAGCCGTGCGTTTCGATATCGCACTCGTCGATCACGTAGAACCCGAGCCGGTCCGTCGCCTCCAGAAGATCGGGATGCGGCGGGTAATGCGACGTACGAATCGCGTTGATGTTGTGCTGTTTCATGAGGTGCAGTTCAGCCTCGAGCAGCTCGCGGGGAACCGTGCGGCCCAGGTCGGGATGATGCTCGTGACGGTTCACACCGCGCACCATGATGGGCACTCCGTTTACTCGAAGCACTCCGTCGTCGATGCTCACACTGCGGAACCCAATCCGCAGGCTGACGGTCTCGCTCGACGTCGCCACAACGAGGTCGTAGAGTCGCGGATGCTCGGCAGACCACGGCTCGACGCCAGGGATAACCAGGTCCTCGTCGAGCACACCCGTGATCCCGAGTTCGGGCAGCGAAACGGATGCGGCGCCGCCGCCGTGCACGAGCGCCTCGACGCGCAACGTGCCGACTCCATCGGCCGAGCGGTACCCGGTGCGCGCGAAGACGTCATCCACGCCACCGATGGGGCGGATTCTGAGGGTGACCTCTCGCACGATGCCGGGCAGCCACCACTCGTCCTGGTCTTCGAGGTAGCTCGCGGCCGAGAACTGGGCAACCCGGACGACCAGGTCATTGGTGCCGGCCCGCACGGCATCCGTCACCTCGAAGGTCGTGGGTAGTCGGCTACCGCGGGTCGTACCCAGTCGCTGACCGTTCAGCCAGACGGTGGCAGCCCCCTCGATTCCGTCGAAACGCAGTTCGGCCCGCTCGGGACTCTCGGCGAGCTCGAACGTGCGCGCATAGTCGCCGACGGGGTTGTCGTCGGGAGGGTAGGGCGGATCGATGGGAAACGGGTACTGCACGTTCGTGTACGCGGGCGAGCCGTGCGCCCCCGGGAAGATCGCGTCGTGCGACGGCATCACCCAGCTCGACGGAACCGGCAATTGCCCCCACGTCTTGGTCGATGCGGCCGGTAGGTCGTCGGGCGCTTCGGCGACCGTGGCATGCCAGCGAAATGACCACAGCCCGCTCAGGTCGACTTCGACGGCAGAGCTATCGAGCCGGGCAACCGGCGGGAGTGACCCGGTGCCCGGGTTCGGGTCGGCGAGATCCATCACAGCGACGACACCGCGAAGGGCAGGGTGACCAGCTCGAGGGGCCGCACCCCCGGGTTATTACCGGACATTCGGATGAGGCGACTAGGCATGAGTCACATTTTGGCACGCCCGACATGGGCCAAGGTTCGTCACGCCAGAATCAGTCTTTGTCGAATGCGACGAGGAAGTCGCTGATGTAGACATGCTCGTCGTCACGCATGTCCTTGAAGAACAGGCGCGCGTGCCGCCCGAGTCGAACCGAAGTTCGTCGCCCATCGAGGTCTTCCGCGGAATCGTTGGGCTGAAGCGACGGGTACCACAGGGTGTGACCGGGTCGGTGCACTATTCGGATAGGTGTTGACCAGTCTTGAGAGTTGGCCTCACGACCGAGGTCACGGTTCGGGTTGATCGACAGGAACAGGCTGTCACCAACCCAGTAGCTACCGTCGACACGACCAAGGAGCATGACCCAACACTCCAGGTACTCGTTCCAGCTCACCGACGGACCCCAGTAGTAGCGCTCGTCGCCCTGCGACACCGCGCCGCCGCCCTTATGGCGTGCGATCTGAAGTCTGGAAATCGGGGACCCCGCGCCATCCCATGGTGCATCGAAGCCGTTGCCATTCCAGCGTTCGGCTGCAGCAGTGGGGTCATCAAGGCGATCCAGTCGAATGCGAGCCACGCTGACGCACTGAGCGCGCGCCTCGACGTCGCTGTCCCAGGTCTCGGCCGACCACGCGGTCGGGTAAGCGTACTCACCGTAGAAGACGTACAAATACTCACCACTGGCGACCGCACTCGGGTCACCGACGCCCCCGGGGAAGCAGTAATTGCGATTGACCGGCAGCCGGATCATCCGTTCGTCGCGATCCTCAATGAGGATGCCGCGATCGTCCCACGACGCACCACCGTCCTGTGATCGCATGATCCCGATGCGGGGCACCGCCTGCACGGATTCATCACCTTTGAGCCCTGGCGGCCAGTCACTGTCACGAAGGCCACCTCCGGTCGCGGCGTCGAAGGGAAGCGTCTGCGGGTAGTTCTCGTTGTGATAGAGCGCATAGAGGGTTCGCCCGCTCGCGTCTGTAGGGTCTTGATAGACCGTCTCGAACCAGACCGCGCCGTGCAAACCGGGCTCCCCCGGGCGAGCGTTCGGGGGCAGTACCGGTGGGACGAATTCCTCGGGCTCCCGCGAGAATGCCTCCGAGACTGTTGCACCCTGGCCCATCTTGAGCTCGGAGCCGTCACCCCACACGGGATCTTCGCCGTACTTGCCGGGGAAGATCCGAAAGCTGTCGCCTACCCAGGCCGAGGCCATGTTGCAATCGACGAAAGAGCGAAAACTAAAGCGCTCGGTCTCGACTAGCTTTACGCGAATTCCATCGACCCCGGTGTCGAACACCTGACTCTTCGAGTCAACAACGCTGTCATCTGCTGCAGTGGGTGTCATGGTGTCGTGACTCTCACCGAAGTAAACCGCACGGTGCGCAACTGGAACGCCCGAAACTGCAGCTCGATCGCAGAGCCGGTTGCGTGCGGCTCGCCGGCAAGCTCGCGTTCCAACAAATCGGTCGAGATGATCGTCGCGGCGCTCCCCTCGAGGGTCAGCACCGTCGACGTCTGACCGCCGCGCGATTCATACAGTCGAACCACCAGGTCGCCGCTGCCGTCCTCGGCGAGCTTGACGGTGTCGATGACGACATCGGCGTTGCTGCTCACCACGATCGGCACAATCTCGGCTGAGCCGCGGATGCTTCGCATCGGTGTCGCGAGGTCGTAGCCCAACGCGACAGCGTCACTGATTGTTGACCCTGGTTGTATCCGGAACCGCATCACATGTTCGCCTTGATCGCTGTGCGGATCGGGAAACAGCGGTGCTCTCAGGAGCGAGAAGCGCACTGTCGTTGTTGTACCGCCGCCGGCACGAGTCTGTCGGTCCACGTCGTATCCGTAGGTCGAATCGTTCGCGATGGCCACGCCGAAGCCCGGCTCAGCGAGATGCACGAACCGATGCTGGCAGGCCTCGAAGCGCGCGGCATCCCAGCTCGTATTGCTGTGGGTGGGGCGGTAGAGGTGCCCAAATTGGGTTTCGGCCGCGATGCGATCGGCGTGCACGTCAAGCGGAACCGCCAACTTGAGAATCTTCTCCTTCTCTCGCCAGTCGATATGATTCTCGATCTCCACGGCGGCGCTGCCCGGCCGGAGGATGAGGCGTTGCTGGATCGTGGACGACCCAACCCTGCGCAACGTTGTCACGACGGCGGAACCATCGGCCTCGGTCGACACTGTTCGCTCATCGAGATCGTTGAGTTCGGTCACGGTGCGGCGATAGTGGGCGTCAAGATCCCACGCGTCCCAGAGGTTCGGGAGGTCGTGATGGAGGCGAAGGACATTCGCTGGAGTACCGGCCGGAATGGCTTCGCGGCCGTTGGCACCCGCTCGCAGCGATGTCACGTGGCCGCGGCCGTCGATGACCGCCCTAACGAGGCCGTTGTCGAGCACTGTCGCGTCGTTTAGTTCGTGCGCCGAGACCGCCGGCGCCGCGGATGCCACGACCACTGCCCCCAGTGCCGGTACACCGCCGCGCGTCTGCGGTGCTGCGTTCACCACCAAGTCGAGCGAGCCGTCATCCTCGTTCTCTCCGCCGAGCGCGCGTAGCGCCTTGACGATGATGCGCTCCAGCGTCGCGCTCACTTCCGCGTGCCGCTGTTCGGCCTCGCGGTGCACCCACGCAATCGCCGATCCGGGCAGGATGTCGTGAAACTGCAGCAGCAAAACGGTCTGCCAGGCACGATTGAGTTCGCTCTGCGGGTAGGCGTAGTCGGTGCGCAACGCTGCCGTTGCCGCCCACAATTCCGCCTGTCGCAGCAGGGATTCGTTGCGCCTGTTGCCTTGCTTCGTGCGCAGTTGAGAAGTGAACACGCCGCGGTGCAATTCGAGATACATCTCACCGCTCCACACCGGCGCATCCGGATACTCGGCCTGCGCCGCAGCGAAGAAGTCGCGCGCCGAACCCATCGTGACCCGGGGGGAGCCTTCGAGGTTGTGGGTTCGCCGGGCCGCCGCGATCATCTCTCTGGTCGGCCCACCCCCTCCGTCGCCCCAGCCGAAGGGAACAAGCGAGATGGTCGCGCGCCCCTTTTCGCTGAAGTTGTTCTCGGCATGTGCGAGTTCCCGGCCCGAGATCTCGCTGATGTAGGTATCGACTGGCGGAAAGTGCGTGAAGACGCGGCTGCCGTCGATACCCTCCCACCAGAATGTGTGGTGCGGCATTCGGTTGATCTGGTTCCACGAGATCTTTTGCGTCAGAAACCACCGCGATCCGGCGCTTGCGACGATTTGCGGGAGCGATCCGGAGTACCCAAAGGAGTCGGGCATCCACGCCTCTTCGCACTCAATGCCGAACTCATCGATGAAGAACTGCTTGCCCGAAATGAACTGCCGCGCCATCGCCTCGGAACCGGGCATGTTGGTGTCACTCTCTACCCACATCCCGCCGACGGGCACGAATTGCCCGGCCGCGACTTTCTCTTTTATTCGAGCGAAGACGGCGGGGTAGTGCTCCTTCATCCAGGCGAATTGCTGCGCGGAGGAACACGAGAACACGAAGTCGGGGTAACGATCCATGAGGTCCATGACGTTCGTAAACGTGCGAGCACACTTGCGCACGGTTTCGCGTACGGGCCACAACCACGCGGAGTCGATGTGAGCGTGACCGGTCGCGATGATGGTGTGTGAGCTCGCATTCGCGGGTCGGGAGAGCACGTCGGCAAGGGCCTTGCGACCGGCTCCCGCCGAGCCCCGAACATCTTCGGGGTTGATGGCGTCGAGCATGTCTTCGAGTGCTCGAAGAATCGAGTGGCGTCGGCTGAGCCCTTCCGGAAGCTCGTTCATCAGGCCCCGCAGAGTCCAGACGTCTTGGAGCAATTCCCAGACGACCACATCGAGCAGCGCGACCTCGAGTTGTTTCAACGAGTAGAGCGGCTCCTCGGGAGACGAATCCCATTCGCCATAAGCGGTCGGCTCGAAAGTGTACTCGCCCGCGACATCGGGATTGGCTGCCGCTTCGAGCAGAAAATCGATCGGGCCGTCTTCGACCGACCACGGCAGATAGGAATTGAGCGGGGCGATCGCCTTGATCAGCGTGCCGTCCGGGCGGTACGCGAGCCCCTCGGCCTGAAAGCCTGAGCGCGAGCGGTTGTAGCCGAAGTCGACTAACACCTCGATCCGCGTGTCGGGCGGGGGTGCCGCGATCCACTCCTGCGGCATTTCGCCGGTGACTCGGAACCAGACAGTCGACCATGCCCTCCCCCACTGCCACCCCAGGGGCACGGGCTCGAACGTCTGGGACGCAACCTCGGCGAACGGGACCGGTTCGCGCGGAACCTGCCACGCAGTCGCGGCGAGCGGCCGAGCATCACGATAGAGCGCAGGCGTCACGTGGTCGCGAATGAACCGGTCGAGTCGCGCTTCGACGAGGGCGTGGTCGTTATGCATGGTGGCTTTCTCGTGGGTCGGTGTCGTCGCGGGGCGAAGGGCCGTGGCGGCTACGCGATCGGTTCAATCAGATGAAGCCAGGATGTAACATCCGCGGCGCCCTCGAGTGCTACGCCGCTGTCAGATAGTTCCGCGCCAGACACTCGGTGGGAGACGTCAGTGGCCAAGTTCGTGACGGAGTAGGTTGTGCTGCGCTCTAACCCTTGCGCAGTCGCCGAGGCAGGTCGCACTCCGCTGTCGAGCACGAAGGTTGCGACGACGTGACGGTCGCCCGGACCGCTGAGCTGGTAGCTAGGTGCACGCTCGCCGAAACCGCCTCGCTCGGGCGGCGCAGTGAGCGGAAGTAGCACACCGTCTCTCACGAGCGGCGCGAGCACCGCCTGGAAGAGTGCAACGTGCACGCGCAACCGCTCGAAAAGTTGCGGGCGCAACTCGATCAGCCGCAGGCTCACGCCGAAGCGGTGCAGCATCGCCGCGCGCAGCATGGTGTCGAACCGGTCGACGCCGAGTTTCGACCAGTCGAGCTTCGACGGCGGGTAGTCTCCACGCCATTGAGACCACGACCAGTGCAAAATTCCGATCGGCGGCAGCAGCCGAGTGGCGCCGCTGAGCACCTCGAGGTGGTGCTCGGTGTAGTCGGGGTCGCTCAGGAAGAATCCGTGCACGTGCCTCGCGAGCCCGAGGTCGATGCGCAAGCCGCCCGAGGAGCACGATTCAAGCACGATCTCGGGATGCCGCGCACGAACGTCATCCAGCACGGAATAGAGGCCCTCGTAATGGCGCAACAGCCCGTCGCCCGCGCCGTGCCCATGGTCGGTGCGCGTGCATCCCGCGTCGGGGTCGATGTTGAAGTCGAGCTTGATCCAACGGGCTCCGGTTTCACGGATCAGGTTGCTCATCGATTCGAGCACGTGTGTTCGTCCGGACTCCGAGCCCAGGCACACGTAGCCGAGAAAGCGGTGATCATCCGCATCGAGCGAGACGGTCATCAGTCGATACGAGGGGTCGTGCCGTCGACCGTCGGTTGCCAACGCGAGCAATTCAGGATGCTCGGCTCGCAGTCGTGAGCTTGCGCCGACCGCTTCGGCCTCGATCCAGATGCCGGGGAGTGCTCCCGCGTGCCTGATCGAGTCACCCAGTGCAACGAGGCCGGAGGGGAATCGCTCGGTATTGACGCTTGCCCAGTCACCGCGCTGTTCTTGCCAGTCGCTGGCCGCGTCGGCAGAACCGAACCATCCAGCATCAACCGTGGCGATCTCAATTCCGAGGTCGTGGGCCGCGAGCGCGTTCGCCGCAATGATGCCTTCCGTTACTTCTTGATCTTCGTACGGCCACCAGTGGTTCCACTCGACCGGAACAGTGTCGGTGAACGGCGTGCGCGGCAACCAGTCAGCCCCAACGGCTCGCTGCAGTGCGAGAGAGGCCGCATCGAGATCGGGTGCAATAGTGATCACCACGCTCGGAGCCGTGACGGATTGCCCGGGCTCAAGTTGCACAAAGAACTGCCATGGTGAGATGCCTGCGGAAATGATGCCGCCAGCCATGGCGTGGATGTGCCAGTTGCCGCTCCACGCCGGAGAAACAGTGATAGCGCGGCCAGCGGTGTGCCCGCTGGTCTGCTCGAGCCCAAGCCAAGGAATTGTGCCGTGCGACGATCGGCCCGACCGCGACTCGAGAACTAGGTCGTGGCCGGTGTGGCTGTGCGCTGGCCGAAACTCATCGCCCCACGCTGAGCTGTAGCTGTGGCTCTGCCAGACTCCGGATGCGCCGTCGGTGTCGTTGCTCGACGCTCGGCCGTGATCGGCCAGCACCAGTGACAGCGGATCCATGCGCGTGATGGTGAGGGGCTGGGCAGAATCATTGCGCAGAACAAGCCCGAACTCCCAAACCGGCTCACCGGCGACGCGCCGGGCGCTCCACGTCGCATGAAGGGTTGCCCCTCCGGGCCCACTATCGAGCACACCCTCGATGGATGCCGTGTTCTCGTCTTGCGTGACGACCGGGTCCCGCCACCGGGTGAGTGGGCGGCGGTCGATCTCTACGATGAGGGCCGCTGCATTGCTTATGACGCTCTCGCGGCCATCCGGCCCTACGAGCGCGACTCGAACTCGACCGCCCTCGTGTGAGCTCGCGCGCACCGTTGCGTGGGTCATCAAGGGGATCCTCCCGTGTAGAGTCTTTACATCATACCTAAAGGAATGATGTCCTCCGCAACGCTGTCGATGGAGCCAACGATGACTTCCTCCCCCCTCCCCACACCCCCAGAGCCCGCTGCCCTGCGGGTAGGTGTCATTGGGCTGGGAATGGGTTCCGTTCACGTGGCCGCGTTTGCGGGAGTGCCCGGAGTGACAGTGGTGGCCCTTGCGGGCAAAGAGCCGCATCGCCGCTCCGAACTTGCTGCACAATTCGATATACCGCACCTCTTCGCGGACTGGGAGGACCTAGTCGCGCTCGAGCAACTCGATGTAGTGAGCATTGCGACACCGAATCTGCTCCACCACCCGATCACGCTCGCGGCTCTCGCCGCAGGAAAACACGTGTTTTGCGAGAAGCCCCTCGCGCTGAACGTTTCTCAGGCCCGCGAGATGGTTGAAGCGGCTACTGCGAAAGACCGGGTACTCGAGGTCGCCTTCAACCACCGCCAGCGCGCGGACGTGCAGTTCGCTCGCCAGTATCTCGTCAACGAAGGAATAGGTCACGTCTACCATTCGCGGGCATCGTGGAAGAGGCGTTCCGGAATCCCGGGACTGCGCTCGTGGTTCACCAGTCGCGAGATGGCGGGCGGTGGGGCATTGATCGACCTCGGCCCGCACGTACTCGACTCGCTGTTGTTTCTCCTGGGCGAGCCCCGGGTGGTTTCGGTTAGCGCCGTGACCCATGGGGAGCTCGGTCGAGCAGGATACGGCGCGATGGACCGCGCTGAGCAGATGGCGAGCGACACGGGAGCCTTCGAGGTCGAAGACCTGGCCAGCGCGCTGCTGCGCTTCGACGATGGATCCAGTGCAACGCTCGAGATCAGCTGGGCGGGTCACGCGGTCGACGATGAAGACATCTCGATTGAGCTGTTGGGGGTGGATGGCGGCATCCGACTTTTTGTGCCTCGATACCAGACCGAGGACACCGTTCGCATCTATCGCGACTTCGCCGGCACGCCACTGACCATAAGCCCCGACATTCGAGTGGCGGAAGGTGATCACGCCCGCGTCATCGCCGGTTTCATTAACGCTGTTCGGTCGGGCGAGTGGACCAACCATCGCGGTCAGTACGCGCTGCACCGTACCGCCATACTCGATGCGTGCTACCGCTCAGCGTCGGAAGGCCGCGAAATCACTCTGGAGGAGCTATGAGCCCGTTGCGCGTGACCGTATGGAACGAAAATCGCCACGAGACGTACCCCGATTCCGTGACGGCCCGGCTCTATCCCACGGGGATGCACGGTGCCATCACCGCCGGACTGGAGCGGGTGCTCGGCGATCGGGTGCAGGTGACAACCGCGACTCTCGACGAACCCGAGCACGGCTTGAGCGCCGCTGTGGTCGAGAAGACCGATGTGTTGATGTGGTGGGGCCATGAGGCGCACGCCGAGGTCGATGACGCAATAGTGGAGCGCGTGTACGACGCCGTCCTGGGCGGGATGGGCATCGTGGTGTTGCACTCGGCCCACTACTCCAAGATCTTCAAGATGCTCATGGGTACCACCTGTTCTCTGCGGTGGCGAAACGATGGTGAACGCGAGGTGCTGTGGACGGTCGATCCCACCCACCCGATCGCGCAGGGCGTGCCCGACCCTCTCGTGATCGAGGCCCAAGAGATGTACGGCGAATTCTTCGACATCCCCACTCCTGACGAGCTCATCTTTGTCTCCTCCTTCACGGGCGGGGAGGTCTTTCGCTCAGGCGCTACCTGGACTCGCGGACACGGCCGCGTGTTCTACTTCTCTCCGGGCGACCAGGAGTACCCGGTCTACCATGATCCGAGCATCCAGAACATTCTCGCGAATGGTGCCGTGTGGGCGACACCCACGCGTCGCGGCCCGGCCCTCGACGCCACCTTCCATCCCACGGGGTGGTTCGACCGCTCGAAGTAGGCCGAGGAGTGCGCTGCTAGCGGCTTACGCCAACCTGAAGGCCCTGCATGATGTATTTCGACGCGAAGGCAAGCAAGATAAGTGGTATCGACGCCGTGATAAACAGCCCCGCCGAGACGAGGGGCTGATCCGTCAAGAATCGTTCGCCTATGCTCGCCAACTGGGGCGTGAGAAGACGCATCGACTCACCCGGAATCAGGATGAACGCAAAGATTAGTTCATTCCACGCTCCGAGGAACTGAAGCACAGCCAACGTCGCTAAGCCGCTGGAGCCCATGGGCCTGACGATCGACCACATGATTCGGAAAAATCCCGCGCCATCGATTCGAGCAGCCTCAATGACCTCATCGGGAATACCCCTGAACGAGAGCGTAAGAAAGAAGGTTGCGAACGGCAGACCCGTCGCCACGTACACGATGATCAAGCCGGTATAGCTGCCGACAAGTTCGAGCCGAGCGAGCATGAGATAGACGGGGATGATGAGGACGGGCCCGGGGATCAGCATCACAGATACGAATGTGGCGGTGATGAATTTCGTGCCGGGGACGGGCAGCTTCGCGAGGGCGTAGCCCGCGAGAGAGGCGAACAGGAGGATAAGAGCCACTGTCACCGTGCTCACGAACAGGCTGTTGAGGAACGCCTGCCCAATGCCGTAGAAGTCAATGAGCCGAAGATAGTTCTCGAACGTCCACGTTCCGGGCAGCCCGAAAGGGTTTTGTAGGTAGTCGGAGTTGGGCCGCAGAGACGTGATGACCACGAAATACAGCGGATACACGATCGTTGCCGCTACGAGCACGAGCGCGGTGAAAATGGGCCATTGCGAGCGGCTCGACGAAATCTGTTTGCTAATGACGGTTTCTTCTTCGGCCATGGTTAGTCCTCCTCACCTAGTTTGAACACTCTGTTCTGAATGAGGGTGAGGACGCCGATAAAGAGGAAGAGTACGACCGCAAGCGCTGCCCCGGAGCCGAGGTTGGTCGCAGAGAAGGCGCGCAGGTACACCAAGTAGTCGATTGTGGTGGTTTCGAATCCAGGTCCGCCGGCGGTCATGACGAAGACAAAGCCGAAGAGCGACGCGAACGTGTACAGCACATTGATGATGAACACGAAGCCGAGCACCCTTCGGATGTTGGGCAATGTGATGTACCAGAGTCTCTTCCACCAACCAGCGCCATCGATCGCGGCGGCCTCAAAGACGGCCGGGTTGATGGAGGTCAGTCCGGCCAGAAGCAACAGCGATTGATAGCCGAAACCGGCCCAGACCAGCGCAAGAACGATTATGGCGATCGCGGTGGAGCCGTTGGTGAAGAACTGGATCGGCTCAACACCGAAAAGCGCGAGCGCTTGGTTGACTCCGCCGTAGTAGCCGAATGCGTTGCGGAACATGATCCCAATCACCGCTACCGACAGCACGTTGGGTAGAAAGAAGATGACCCGGAAATATTTCCAGCCGCGTACCCGCTCGAAGAGCAGAACGGAGACGATCAGCGCGGTGAAGATCACCAACGGAACCGAGATGAGGAATTTCAAGTTGTTGAGGAAGACCTGCTGCACGATCGGGTCACCAATGAGAGCGATGTAGTTATCTAGCCATCGCCACTCGTACTTGAGCCCATTGGTCTTTGTGAAGGAGATGAAGAGGGCAAACCCCACAGGGAACGCCATGAATCCGACAACGATAAGTAGGGCCGGAAGAACAGCGAACAGACCGACGATTCGGTCTCGTCGGCCGATGCCTCCGGGCTTACGGGGAGGGTGGGCCGAGCCCGTGGACGCCGCCGAAGCGACGTCCACGGACGCGGTCACAAAGGGGGAGGTCACTGGTTTGCGATCTCCGACTCATACGATGCCTTCAACTGTGCGACAGCGTCTTCCGGCGTGATGCTGCCGAGGAACACACCAGCATTTACGCGGTAGAACAGGTCGATGGTGGCCTGTGGCATGACGCTGTCAAAGGCGAACGTGACACCGTCGGTTGCGAGTGCCAGCTGCTCGAACTGCTGACGAAGCAGCGGGTTCTGGATCTTCGACGGGTCACCGTCGACGTGGTTGGATCCCTGCGTCTGGTACAGCTCGACGAAGATGTCCTGGTTGGCCGGCTCAGCGAGGAAACGAAGGAACTCGCCCGCGAGCTCCTTCTTCTCGCTGTAGTCAGTAACCGAGATCGCGATCTCGGGACCACCGGCGCCCATGGCGGGGTAGTCCGAACCCGCGAGGGTCGGGATGAAGAACGAGCTCACGCCGTCTTCGCCGAATGCGTCGAGCATGTTGTTGTTCTCCCAGCTACCGACGAGGTAGTAGGCGCTGCTCCCGTTGACGAAGCCTGCTGTCGACTCGCCGTTTGAAGCCTGACCTGCATCTGGGTTGGTGAGGCCACTGGCACCCCAGTCGGCGAACGCTTGATACGCGTCGACCATGGCGGGGTCGTCCACCGGGATATCTCCGGCGTACATCTGGGTGAAGGCGGTCTCGCCGAGCTCGCCACCGACAAGAGCGGAAATCATCCACGCGCCGACGTAGCCCTCGAGGTTTGCCACCCAGAAGCCATTCTTGTCGGTATTGTCAACGACCTGCTGGCCGTTGGCGATGAGTTCCTCCCACGTGGTTGGGGGGTTGGCCGGGTCGAGGCCGGCCTCCGCGAGCACCGCATGATTCTGGAACACGGTGAACAGGTTGCCGGCGCCATAGGGCATGCCGAGCATGCGTCCCGTGGCCGAGAAGCCCTCACGGTTGACATTGAAGCCAGCCATGGAGTCGATGATCTCCGGGGTCAGTAGCGGCTCGAGGTCGGTGAAGAAGTCCGCATACGAAATGGTCGGACCACCGGCGTACTGGATACGCACGTCGGGGCCGTCGCCAGCAATCGATGCAGCCTGGAACTGCGCACCATTTGCGGTGATGTCACCGCCTTGCTCGACAATCTCGATCGTCACGCCCGGGTTTGCTGCTTCGAAAGCTGCCCCCATCTGGTGGATGAACGAGTTTTCGACGTCGGGGTCGCCGTTCTCGAGCGTGCGCCCGAGGATTCCGGTATCCCACACGAGAAGGGTTTCCCCGGTGGAGTCTCCCGCTGGAGCGCACGCGGCGAGCCCCGCGATAACGCTTGCTGTGAGGAGGATGGCCCCCACTTGACGCTTCTTCATTGCATGTTCCTTCCTGGAGGACTACTCGCCCAGGGGGGTCCCGAACGAGCACTGGTTTGCCACCCGTCACCGACGCGGATAAGCGTCGACGTCGAGGCGGCGAGCTTCGGGCGGCCAAGGGAGCCAGCCGAAGGTGAGAGGGGGCGCAGGCGGGCGTGAAGCGAAGACGACACATGAGTGCCGGGTTTAGAGCAAACCCAGATCGACTGCGACATCATTGTCCTGTTCTCTGCGACATGACTGAAACCATGTACGTTTAGCCATTAGATCATACGTAGGCTACCCAAGTACACGGATGTGTGCCAAAACGTTATCCGGGGAGCCCGTACTTCTCGATGTAACATATGATCAAAGCGCGTAGCGCGGGGTCGAAGCTGGCCCGAAGCGACTCGCTCAACAATTGTTGGTGGCGTGGCACTCGCGAAGGGGCGGACTAGTGAACATCGACACGGTCGACTTCTTCTACGCCTCTATGCCCGAAGTAACTCTGGAGGCAGACGGCAGCCAAGACGCATTGCTTGTGCGCGTCACCGCCGACGGGCACGTGGGCTGGGGCGAATGTGAAGCGTCGCCACTGACCTCGATCGCCGCATTCGTTACCCCGCGTTCGCACGGGGTGTGCCAGCCGGTCTCCGCGTCAGTGTTGGGCGAAAGGCTCGACGGACCCGACGACATCGCGCGAATCACTCGTCTGGTGGAGCGCAACAGTATGGATCTTCTTCAAGCTACTCATACCTGGTCCGGAATCGAGATAGCGCTGTGGGATCTTCTGGGCAAGGTCAAGGAAGAGCCGGTCTGGCAGCTTCTCGGCTACACGTCGAACAACGCAAAGTTGCCGTACGCCTCCATGCTGATGGGAGACACCCCACAACTGACGCTTGATCGCGCGAGGCTCGCGCGCTCCAACGGATACAGGGCCGTCAAGTTCGGATGGGGCGCATACGGAACGGGCTCGGTTGCCGATGACGCCGATCACGTTGCTGCCGCGCGCGAGGGAATCGGCGACGACGCTCAACTCCTCATCGATGCTGGCCAAATTTGGGGGCACGACGTCGAGGCCGCCGCAGCGCGACTTGACGCGCTCGAGAAGGCTAGGGTCACATGGCTCGAAGAGCCGTTCGCCCCGGATGCCTTTGTCGCCCACGCCGCGCTGGCATCCCGGGCACGAACGGTGGGCATCGCCGGTGGCGAGGGCGCGCACACCCTGCACATGGCCACGAACCTGATCGACTACGGCAAGGTCAGCTTTGTTCAGGTGGATGCCGCTCGGATAGGTGGGATCGGCCCGTCCAAAGCGGTGGCAGATCACGCCGTCGCGCACGGCGTGACCTACGTCAACCACACCTTCACCTCCCACCTCGCGCTCTCCGCGTCGTTGCAGCCCTACGTTGGCCTGGCGAACCACCACATCTGCGAATATCCGGTCGAGCCGAAGCAGCTCGCTTACGACCTCTCCGTGAATCACATTGTTCTGGATGACAACGGCGAGGTTCGGGCTCCCGACGCACCGGGGCTGGGGGTCGAGATCAACCTCGATGCTCTCGAGCCATATCTGCGTACTGTGGAGATTCGTATCGACGGTGCTGCCGTGTTCGTGAGTCCCGAACTCCGAGTGAGCGCCGCGGCGACCAGCGCCGCGCCATAAGGTAGGGCAGACTCTCGTGCTAGCCCGTGCGATGGTCGGAGCAACGAGGAGGCCAGCGATGGCAGAGGTGCCCACCGAAACCGATCGGTCATCGGGGTACGCCATGCGTGGGCTTCAAGGCCGAGTGATCGACGGTGTCGGCTTGCAGATCATTGGCGGACTCTACGCTCCCGGCGAGTTGCTGCCGAAGGAGGCCGATCTTTCCGAGGAGTACGGGGTCAGCAGAACGTCCGTTCGTGAGGCCATGCGCGTGCTGGCGGCTAAGGGGCTCGTCGATATCCGCCAGAAGGTAGGGACTCGCGTTCGGCAGCCGGAGCTCTGGAATGTCTTCGATTCAGACTTGCTTCGCTGGCACAGCGAGGCCGGACGCGGCGAAGCGGTCATGCGCGACTTGGTCGAGGTTCGACAGATTATGGAGCCAGCGGCAGCACGACTTGCCGCCGGACGAGCGTCCATGGACGATCTGCGGCGCATTGACGACGCGTTGCAGAGCATGATCCTTAACCCCATGGACCGCGACAAGTACGCGCACGCCGATGTTGAGTTTCATCAAGCTGTCTACGCTGCATCACACAATGTGCTGTTGCGGCAGTTCGGCGCGGTCGTTGCCGACTTCATGTATTTGACCTTCAATGTGCAGCAGGATGCCGCGACTGATACCCACGAGCTGGAACAAGATGCAGAGAGTCATGCTGCCGTTTTTCGGGCCATAGACCGCGGAAACGGCGAAATGGCCGCCGATGCGATGCTCACCGTAGTGCTCGATGGAAAGAATGCCTTGGCGAAGGCGCTGGTCGGCCTCCGCCGCAACTCCGCAACGTCGGACTAGCTGGGTTGGTTCGCGTGAGTGCGTCGTCGAGTGTGAGCCTGAGCCGTGGTTCGGTTCAGGCGAGCGTGTTGCCAGCAGAAGGCGGTGTACTCGCCGAACTCCGCGTCGAGGGCCGAAGTGTTCTCGCGACTACGCCGTGGGCAGGTTCGGTGCGGCCAAGCGACGTTCCCGCGGACTCAGAGTCCGAATGGGTCAGGCAGTGGCGCGGAGGGTGGCAACTGTGTTTTCCGAGCGCGGGACTTACTGACCCCGCATCCCCCTGGCCGCAAGCGTTTCATGGCGTTGCCTCGCAAGCTGTCTGGCGGGTGGTGAGCGCCACCGATCAGCACGTGTGTTTGTCGTGGACCGACGAGTGGTCGCTCACAGCAACCCGAACTTGGCGGCTCACGGACACGGGAGTGGTAGTCGATACGGTCGCCCAGAACAGTTCGACGATGCCGCGTTCGATCGTGATTGCGGAACACCTCATCCTCGGCGGCGATCTTCTCGCGCCGGTGCTCCCGAGCGCGACAGGTTCGGGTGCCGACTCCCGCCTCACCATCACGGCACCTCCCGGCACCTCGATCGGTGCCTTGGACTACGCCGGGCGTCCCAGTGCAGACCCGGTCGCCTGGCCGGGGATCGACGAGGACAGGTGGCCGATCGTCGATCGGACTACCCCCGCCAGAGTTGCCGCCTTGGTAGACGTAGAGCCGAACATCCTCGTGGTGCGCGGTTCGCACGTCGAGGCAACGGTGTCGTGGCACGGGCTGCCGCACGCACTGTTGTGGCAGGAGCTCGCGCGCTCTCCGGAAGCCCCGTGGAACGGTGAGGTTGTGGCCCTCGGAGTCGAACCAACGTCTGCCCCCCACGGAGTGGGCACGGCACTGCCCGGCGGAACAATTGAGTTGTTGCCGGGAGGCTCATACTCGTGGCGCGCGGAGTTGTCCATTCTCTGGGACACGAAGCCGAACAACGCTGGTGCAGGACTGAAATCGTGAGGTGCGAGGCATCCCACAACGCGCCGATCCAGCGGGGTACCTAGTGACCGAGAATCTACAACCGCTTCTGCACGCGCAGGAGGTTGCCCTTGCCGCACCGACCCAGTGCTGGTTTGGTGCCGACGGCAGCATGGGCGATCATCCGATTCAGGGCGTCTATGTATCCGACGTTCGCGTGGTTTCGGACCTCAGCTACCGGGTCGGCGGTGTGGCCGGCGAGCACATCTCAACAGCCCGGCTGTCTGCGGGCGTCGTGCGAATCGACACTGTGCACCGCAACCTCGACGCAGCGGGAGCCGACCCCGACGTGATGTCTCGGCTCGAGCGCACCGCCCGGCACGACGGCATGTATGACACCATCACCCTCATCTCGCGGCTGCCCACACCTCTGGTCACCACCAGTGTTGCCGTCATCCGAACGGATGCCACGACCATGGATCGCGTCAAGGCTGGTCGCGCTGGTGCTGCCGCCGTCACCGTTGTCGTCGACTCTGACATCGTGGAGTGGACGGAGGGCCGCGTGACCGCCCGACTGATTGCGAGCGGAGCGCACATAACGCACAGCCAGGGAACGATCGAGCTGGAGTGGACGGTAGCCGCGCCGGCGCGCGGGAGCGTCTCGGTGAGCTGGTCGGTCACTGCGATCGACCGACAGGCCGTCGTCCACGGCGTCGGCGACGAACCGGAGTGGAATGAGGTTCGGATTGCCGCCGCAGATCGTCGCCTCGAACTCTGGCTCGAGACATCCCTCGATGACTTGGCTGCTCTGAGGTTGACCACAGTGCACGCTCCCGGCGAGCAGTTCTTCGCGGCCGGGGCGCCGTGGTTCTTCACCTTGTTCGGTCGCGACTCGATCTGGGCGGCTCGAATGATGTTGCCCTTGGGAACGGGAATCGCAGCCAGCACGCTGCGTACACTCGCCGCGCTACAAGGAACGCAGCACAACGCCGCGATTGCCGAAGCGCCTGGCAAGATCATGCACGAGCTGAGGCGCGGGCCGCTCGAGCTGCCGGGTGAGGGCATCACGCTACCCCCGCTGTACTACGGAACCCACGATGCAACCCCCCTGTGGGTGTGCTTGCTTCACGACTCGTGGCGGTGGCAGATGCCCGAACACGAGGTCGAAAAGCTACTCCCCGCACTCGAACGGGCACTGGACTGGATGGCCGACAGCGGCGACGCCGACGGTGATGGGCTCCTGGAGTACATCGACGAGACGAAGCGCGGACTCGCCAATCAGGGCTGGAAGGACTCGGGCGACAGCATCCAATGGGCAGACGGCACGCTCGCCGTCGGCCCCATCGCGCTTGTCGAAGTGCAGGCCTATGCCTATGAAGCTGCGATGCACGGCGCTGACGTGTTGGAGCATTTCGGTCGCCCCGGCGCCGACCGATGGCGGGAGTGGGCCTCCCGATTGCGCACCGCATTCCATGCCAAGTTCTGGTTGGAAGACGAGCACGGCCCG
>JBBQZJ010000003.1:0-20924 GCA_038207805.1 Actinomycetales bacterium
CGGCGCCGTCGACGGTTGCGAGCGAACCCGATTCCTCGCCGGGCTCGCCATATCCCCACGTCACGTAGATTGTCGGGATGCCGTGTGCGGCAGCGCCCTCGATGTCGTAGTCGCGGTCCCCGACCATGATCGGCCGACTGACATCTGCTCCGATCATGCGGAAGCGGGTGAGTGCCTCGGCAATGACGTCTTTCTTGGCACTGCGGATCTCATCAATCGACGAACCGGAGATGACCCGGAAGTACGAGGTGAGATTTCCGTGGTCGAGGATGATGGACGCCGGAAACTCCGGCTTCGACGTCGCCAGAGCCAGCGGCACGCCCGAGGTGTGGATTGCCCGCAACACCTGTGGGATTCCCGGAAAGATCGGGCTGCCCGTGCCGGCGTGTTCGAGGTAGTGCTCGCGATAGATCGCCAGGGCTTGGGCGGATTGTGCGGGCGTCATGCCCGCCTTGTCGCGGAACGAATCCAGAATGGGCGGCCCCACCCATGCCCGCAATTCCTCGGGCGAGGGCACTTCCAGTCCCAACTGTTCGAACATGTAGCCGAGCGACGCCGTTATCCCGGGAGCCGAGTCGGCAATGGTGCCGTCAAGGTCGAACAGAATGCAGGAATAGCGCGACATCAGAACAGTCTGCTGCCTGAGTCGTCGATTCCGCGCATCGAGTCGTAGTCGAGAACGAGGCACCGGATGCCGCGATCCTCGGCCAGCCTGCGTGCCTGCGGCTTGATTTCTTGAGCCGCAAACACCCCGATGACCGGGGCGAGGAGAGGATCGCGGTTCATGAGCTCGAGATAGCGCGTCAGCTGTTCCACACCGTCGATATCGCCGCGTCGCTTGATCTCGATGGCGATGCTGGTGCCCGCGGCATCCGTCGCCAGAATGTCAACGGGGCCAATCGCGGTCATGTATTCACGTCGCACCAGCCGGGCGCCCTCGTCAACGAGTTCGATCTGCTCGGCCAGCAGCTTTTGGAGGTGCGCCTCCACACCGTCTTTCTGCAGCCCGGGGTCGACACCCAGGTCGTGCCTACTGTCGTGAATGATCTCGTGGAGAGAGATCACCAGAAGGTCGGCCGTTTTTGCCTGCACTACCTTCCAGATCTCGACTACTCCAGCATCCGCCTGATCCCCATCGGGCTCCAGCACTGCGATGGTGCAGGGCGGGCTCATCCAGTTGAGAGGCTTGTAGCTGAGGGAGTCGGAGTGCACGAGTACGCTTCCGTCTGCCTTGATCACAAGCAGTCTGGTCGCCAGCGGAAGGTGGGCGCTGAGGCGTCCGGCGTAGTCCACGGAACACCTCGCTACGACCAGACGCATGAGTTGAGCCTAAGACGCGATTGGATCCCGAAAGGTGTCGACCGGTGACGCCGGGCGCCCACCCGGCTCGCGGGCGGCTCCCGCCACGATGGCACCGACGGCGCAGAGGATGAGCACGACGAGCAAAGCATCGAGCACGCCCACGTGCTCACCGAGAAGCCCAATGACGGGCGGCCCGACCAGAAACGCGAAATAGCCGATGATCGCGACAGCACTCACCCTGGCTGCCGCAGTTCTCGGGTCATCGGCCGCGGCGGACATTCCCACAGGGAAGCCCAGTGCCGAGCCGAGCCCCCAGAGCACGGCTCCCCCCATTGCCACATAGGCGTTGGGCACGAAGATCACAATGACGAGACCGATCGCGGCCACGAGGAAAGAACCGCGCAGCACCACCACTCGACCAAATCGATCGAGGAGGAAAACCCCGAGCAGGCGGCCCACCGTCATGGCCGTGACGAAGATGCCAAAGACGAGAGCGCCCGTTGCGTTGGTCACCGAGTGTCCGTCGACCATGGCGATGGCAAGCCAGTCCCCGGCCGATCCTTCAGCGAAAGCCGCGGCGAGAACTATTACACCGATCAGAAGCGTTCGCGGGTCCCGCCAGATGGACAGCCTGCCTCGCCACCCGGAGGGCGTGGCGACTCCGCGATCGTCGTCGTAGGTAGTCGCTTCGGGCTGCACGTAACGACTCGCGATCAGCACGGCGCAGGTCATTGCCGCGCTGACAGCACCGACATGGAGTGCGACCGGAACGCCGACGGCCTCGGCGAGCGCGCCCAGACCGGCCCCGATCATAGTTCCGATGCTGAAGAAGGCGTGGAAGACCGGCATGATCGAGCGGCCGAGTGCCCGCTCATTGGCGGCGCCCGAGACGTTTATCGCGACATCGGTAATACCGGCTGCTGCACCGAATACGACGAGACCCGAGAACGCGATCGCAAAGCTCGAGACCGTTCCGCCGATCCCGGCGGTGGCCAGACCGCCGGCCGCAACGATGTTTCCCCACAGCATCGTGGTCTTCGCGCCGAAGCGCGCAAGGATGTGACTTGAGGCAATGAGACCGACAATCGATCCGATCGCGGCGCCGAGGATGAGCGCCGCGACTTGGGCTGGGCTGATGCCGAGGGAGTCTCGCACCGCGGGCAGCCGGGCGACCCAACTAGCGATCGCTATGCCCGTCAGCGCGAAAACCACGAAGACTGCGTTGCGCCAGGCGCGAACCTGGGCCGGTGTCGGTGCGCCGACAGGTCCTGAGGGGGTGGGGCTGGGCGTCGACACGAGAGTCCTTGATAGTGAGGTGTGTGCAACGCTATCAAGCATCCCCGGGGTGAAAGCGCATCGTTCACCTTGCCAAACTAGGCTGGCTCGCATGAACGCGCTCCCCCTCAGTTCAGGTATCAACTCCGATGAACTCGACCCCAGCATCCGGCCCCAAGACGATCTGTTCCGCCATGTGAACGGCAAGTGGATCGAGCGCACCGAGATTCCTAGCGACAAGGCACGCTATGGATCGTTCTACCTCCTAGCCGAGGAGGCGGAGAAGGCCGTGCAGGTGATCATCCAGGAGTCACAGTCGGCCGACCCGGGTACCGAGGCGCGCAAGGTGGGCGATCTCTACGCGAGCTTCATGGATGAGGCTCGAGCTCAAGCGCTCGGTGCCAAGCCGATCGTCGGGGCAATTGCCGAGTCGGAAAAGGTGGACTCGATCGACTCCTTGTTGTCCACCCTGGGACGGCTCGAGCGCGGCGGTTCGAGCGGGTTCTTCCAGGTTTTCGTGGACAACGATCCGGGTCAACCCGACCGCTACTTGGTGTTCCTTGAGCAGGGGGGTCTCGGCCTTCCCGACGAGTCGTACTATCGCGAAGAGAAATTCGCCGACATCCGAACCAAGTACCTGGCCTTTGTCGAGCGGATGCTGGCTCTTGCCGGCCTAGACGACGCGGCACGCAGGGCCGCTCGCATTGTGTCGCTCGAGACCGAGCTGGCCAGGCACCACTGGGACAACGTCGCCAACCGCGACAGCGAGAAGACCTACAACCCGATGCAGTGGTCGGCCGCGAACGCGCTCGCCGGCGTCGTAGATATGGACATCTGGTTGAACGCACTCGGCGTTCCCGACCGATCGTTTGACGAGGTTGTGGTTCGCCAGCCGTCATTCATGACCGGGCTCGAGTCCGTGCTCACCGATGACAAGCTCCCAGCGTGGCGGGATTGGCTGGCCTGGCAGGTCATCCGCTCAAACGCGGCCTATCTTTCCGAGGAATTCGTCGATGCAAACTTCGACTTCTATGGCAAGACCCTGACCGGCACACCCGAGCTACGGGCCCGGTGGAAGCGCGGGGTCTCGCTCGTCGAGGGAGCCCTGGGCGAAGCAGTGGGGCACATCTATGTGGAACGTCACTTCCCCGGGGCAGCGAAGACCGCCATGGACGAACTGGTTGCGAATTTGGTGGAGGCCTATCGTCAGTCCATCACTGGCTTGGACTGGATGGGTGAGGACACCCGTGCTCGGGCCCTCGACAAGCTCGACAAGTTCACACCGAAGATCGGGTATCCGGTGGCGTGGCGAGACTACTCGAGCCTCCCGATCGACGCGGCCGATCTCATTGGCAACGTTCGGGCATCCAACGAGTTCGAGTTTCAGCGCGAGCTCGGCAAGATCGGAAAGCCTCTCGACCGTGACGAGTGGTTCATGACTCCGCAGACGATCAACGCCTACTACAACCCGGGCTTCAACGAGATCGTCTTTCCGGCCGCGATCCTGCAGTTCCCGTTCTTCGATGAGACACGGGATGCCGCGGCGAACTACGGCGCGATCGGCGCTGTGATCGGGCACGAGATCGGGCACGGCTTCGACGATCAAGGCTCGAAGTATGACGGAGACGGCAGGCTAACCGACTGGTGGACCGCCGAGGATCGGGCCGCGTTCGAGTTGAGAACAGCGTCTCTCATCCAGCAGTACAACGAGCTTGCCCCCCGGCAGGTGCCGGACCACCACGTCAACGGGGCCCTTACGATCGGCGAGAACATCGGCGACTTGGGCGGGCTCAGTATTGCGTGGCGCGCCTACCTTCTCTCTCTGAAGGGGGCCGAGCCGCCAGCTGTGGACGGCCTCAGTGGCGCCGAGCGATTCTTCCTGTCGTGGGCCCAGGCCTGGCAGATCAAGGCACGGGATGAAGAGGTGGTTCGGCTCCTGTCGATCGACCCGCACTCCCCGAACGAGTTTCGCTGCAATCAAATCGTGAGAAACATTGACGACTTCTATGCCACCTTTGGAGTAGTTGAATCCGATGCACTGTGGCTTGACCCGAAGGATCGCGTCACCATTTGGTAGAACAATCCCAGACGAGAGAACGCCGCGAGCGGGCGAACAGGCCTCGTGAAGCCCGCCACGCTGCAGCTCGAGGGGTAGAAAACTTCTCGAGCACCTTCGCCGCGCTCGGAAGGCTCGCGTACGAAGGGTCACAGGTCTCGGCAAGTGCCGTAGACCTCAATACCGGCAAGACCCTGCTGGCTATCGATGATCGCATCGTGCTTCCGACGGCGAGCATTGGCAAGATTCTGCTTCTTATCGAGGTCTCGGCACGACTCACCAGTCGGGACTTTTCTGGGTACGCGATCCTCGACAAGACGGCCCACGATGCCGCGGGTGACGCCGGCATCTGGCAGCACCTGCAAGCACCTTCGCTGCCGGTCGCCGATCTCGCGTCGTTGGTGGGATCGACGAGCGATAACCTCGCGACAAACGTGCTTTTGAGGCAGGTGGGGCTCAATGCCGTCCGGGCCCGCACCGAATCCCTCGGTTTGATGCGCACCGCGCTTCTGGATCTGGTGCGTGATAGCAGGGGGCCGGATGATGCGCCACAGCTGTCTGTCGGCTCGACCGCCGAGCTGAGTTGGCTGTTCGGTGCTCTAGCGCGCAACGAGATTGTGGATTCACTCACCAGTCAACGAGTAATGGGATGGCTCTCTTTGAACTCCGACTTGTCGTTGGTGGCGAGCGCGTTCGGTCTGGATCCGCTGTCTCACCGGGGAGCTGATCACCACACGCTGCTGGTAAACAAGACGGGAACGGATCATGGCGTGCGTGCCGAGGCGGGTGCGCTTCGGGGGGAGGGCAGAGCCGTGGCCTACGCGGTGTCGGTCCAGTTCAGCGACGACTCGCTCGCCGCTAGGCTCCGGGTTCTCGACGCGATGAGAACGGTCGGCTTCGACCTGCTGGACTACGTGCACTGAAAGTGTCTCACTGACCCTTGTCCTCCCTATAGGGGACGTGCTAACGTGCGATGGTCTGGGAGATATACCCAAGGCCCAGATAGAACTTGTCATACCCACAAAGGTGCGTACCCAGCACCTGCGATCCACTACCCGATTGATCGCGAGTCTCATTCCTGAGAACCAAGTGTTCTTTTTAGGGGTCGAGTTCGACTCATCCGGGGACCCACGCCGTGCGTGCGCGGTAGTTCTGCTGTTACCCGAAGACAGAAAGATCCCGAAATGATCAAGAACAAATTTTTGGCGAGCATAGCCGTATTCGGCTTGGTTGCCGGTGCGGTTCTCGGCACCACCGCTCCCGTGTTTGCGGATGACCTAGCCGACAATGACACAACTGCACTTCCGGCCGTCGCGGTTGACGTGCCAGAGGAACCCGCGATAGTAGAAGAGCAAGTCGCTCCGGAGGTCGTCGTGGATGTGGCTCCTCAGCTCGCCATCCAAGCCAGCCAACCCGCTCCCCTGAACCCCGTAGTTCTTGAGGGGGAGGTCGGTGATCTTCAGCCGTGGTCGGAGGACACCAACCATCCCGAATACTGGGAGGACCTATATGACCTGCCCGAAGGCTCGTGCGTCAAGTACGACGCTGACGAAAACGGGAACTCCTCAGGTGACGAAGGGTCCAGCTCTGGTAAGACGGTCACACTAAATGCCGGCTCTTGGACGCTGCTTGTAGTTAAGGGCGGCAATGTGTCGAATAACGTTATCGTGGATCCGACCCCGGGGGTTGCTTACGCATCCCCATTGAACAGCGGCGGACAACAGTCGAACGTCTCGCACTGGATCGTTTGTTACGGGGATGAACCTGGCCTCGCTATCGCTTCGGCGACTCCCGTAGCCGGTGGCTGTGACGTGGCTGGCTCGGTAACCTTCTTCACCGAGAACGCTACGTGGGATGACGATAGTGACACGACAGATGGCTCGCGCGACGCGACCGCCGACGATGGGTACACCTTCGACGGCGGCAGTACGACTGCAACTGTCACGTACACGATCCCCGGCGTGGACCCCTCACTGTGTGATCTAGCAACCGCAACTTTGGTTTTCACCCCCGCCTCGTGTTCGGCGAATCAAACGCCAAACATCGCGGGTTCGTCGATCTCGAACGCCACCTGGGGTTCCGACACCGACGCTAGCCCGTTGGGGTACACGATCGTCGCGACTGCGAACTCCGGTGCGTTGTTCACGGATGGCAACCCGGGGGGTCTGACGAAGACGTTCTCCGGCACTCTCGACCAGCAGCTCTCGTCGGAGGATCCAAAGTGCGGAGAAGGTGAACCAGATCTCGCGACCGCAAGTCTGGAATTCACCCCCACCTCGTGCCTCGCGCCGCAGCAGCCGAATATCGGTGGCTCGTCGATCTCGAAAGCAACGTGGGGTTCCGACACTGACGCTAGCGAGTTGGGGTTCACGATCGTCGCGACCGCAAACTCCGGTGCCTTGTTCACGGATGGGGATCTAGGAGGTCTGACGAAGACCTTCACGGGAACCCTTGACCCGATTATCCCGGACGGCGACCCACGGTGCCCTGGGGTTTTGGGGCTCGTGCTCCCGACCGTGCTCTTCACGCAGGCGACGTGTTCAGCGACCGGATCGTACACGCTGGGAGTTGCTGAGGGCTACGACCCCACCCATGTGAGCTTCACGGTAAACGGGGTGAGTGGCATCCCTGTCGGCACTTACCAGGTTCTGTCGGCCAAGGACGTAACGGTCACCGCGCAAGCGGTCGCACCGAACGGGTTGGAGCTTGAATGGGTGGATCCCCCCACCTTCTCGTTCCTGACAGCGTCCGGATGTGGGCAATTGGTGACCCTTGCGCTCACGGGTACCTCGAGCGGATATCTCGGCTGGGCACTGGGCGGCAGTGCGCTGTTGCTTGGCGCGGCCCTCATGCTCATCCGTCGCCGCAATGAGGCGATGAGCAAGTAACCCGATTCAGATAAGTGGGGCCCCGGGCACGCAGCTCGGGGCCCAACTTATTGTAAAAATGTCTTGCCGAGGGGGTTGTCCCCCTAAATGCCGACATGGTAATGTAAGCGAGCATTGCGCACGTTGGAACCCGAATCTCTGGCGAGCACCCCGAAGCAATGCGATCGAGTCTTACCCGAGTTTTTGACGCCGCGCACTTCACCCGAACGTGCGCGAAATTCGGTGCGACCCGAGTTCCGTACCCAGGAGCACGCACCCGATGTTCAAAAAAATTCTCGCGATCGCCGCAACGTTGTTTCTCACGGCGGGCCTGTCGACCGTTGCAGTGGCAGCGCCGGCCAGTGCGACGAACACCTACCCGACCGGCTCCGCGGCAAACCAGGAGGCGAACTGGCAGTTCGCGCCCGGCGAGACGTGTATCAAGATCGAGCCGGTCAACACGGTTCCCTATGTGCTTCCCGCTCCAGCTGCGGGACGCACATACTCACGGATTGTCGTTAAGGCAGGCTCCGATCAGAGCACGTCAAATCCGAACGCGGTCTTCGAGAACCCCACCGAAGGTGCGGGCTATAAGCACCCCGAAAAAGACAGCATCAGTCACATCATCCTGTGCACAGTTCCGACTCCGTTCGACTCGGATTGGCAGTATTCGGCACCGACCTGTGAAGCACTCACTGTCATCTACCCGGCCGACATTCCGGGGGGCCAAGCCAACGACGCGAACGTAAAGATTCTCTATGGCGCCGGATACGCGACAGAGAAGACTCTCAACTTCCACAACAACGATGGCACGTGGGCGGGCACCAAAACCTTCACCTTCGCAACGCACCCGGACTGGCCCGCGAACATCGGTCTCTACAAAGTCGTCTGGACCCAAGTTGCGGGCACGAATTATCACTGGACTGGCGAGGTCAGTTGTGGGGCCTTGCCCGCGGATGCCACGGCATCCGTTACCGTAGTTCCTCCCACCTGCAGCGCGGCAGCACAGCTCGTGCTGAACGCCCCGACCTACGCGACCTGGGGTGGGGTAACCGGCTCCTATTCGGTGACTGCTACTGCGGTTGCGGGACACACGTTCGCTGGCGGAGCAGCGACCAAGACATTCACTGGCTCGCTGGCATCACAGCTTTCGCCCACCGATCCCCTCTGCGTTGCGCCCCCGGTCTGCATCCCGCGCTCCGCAGTGAGCTACACCTACGTTCCTGCGACGAACAGTGGGGTCATTACTGTCGTCGACGTGCCGAACTCGACCGGTGAACTGTGCCAGGGCTTCTGGGTTACGGCGACAAGCTGGAAGTACACGACGAATGCCTTGTGGCCCCAGGTACGTGACGTGGTGCAAAAGCTGCCCAAGATCACGACAGTGGGCCAGTATCCCTATGTTGCGACGGTGACCTGTGGTCAGGGCGACATCTACGCGTCGTTTTCCGCTCAACCAGATCCCACTCCGACTCTCATCGGCCCGAACAATCCGTTCGCGGAGACATTCCTCCACGGCATGGGCTTCACCGGGCCACACCCGACGTGGGTGCAGCAGCCCGCGAGTTGTAACGAAGCTCCGGTGACGATTCCGACCGCCACAGCGATCACGGAGTGCGGCACCTACGGATCCATTGCGGTTCCGGCCGACAGCGCGAAGATCGATTACACCCTCACGGGAAACGGAACCACCGGAGTAAACGTTGTCACGGCGGTAGCCATCGCGCCGTACACGATCAAGAACTACCCAGCGGGCGGGTGGAGCTTCGATCTCGGACAGTACGTTGACTGCGCGAATGAGTGCACGGCGACCGAGTTCGGCGGCAAGTCGACCAACCTCGACGCCAACGGCTGGGACTTCAGCCAGTCCCGATCGGGCGGTCACCACGAGTATGTCGCTAGCGGGCTGCGCATCTACACGGATGCCGCCGACTACGACGGCAAGTCAGCCGGCTACGTTGCCACCGACCTCAACCTCGAAGACGTCGGCACACCGGTTCTGAACTTCACGAACACGAGCGGCGGTGCTGAACCCGGCATCAACCTGTCTCTGATTGTCGACGGCGTGTGGCAGGGCAACCTGGTCAAGGAACCGCTGTTCTCGCAGTGGTGGCTGGGCAAGGCAGTGGCCGGCATGCCAGCGGGCCCCAACCCTGGCTACCAGAAGGCGTACGGATCGATTGACGACTTCCTGTTCGCCTACGGTCAGCTCGGGTACACCGGCGCCGAGGTGAAGATTGTCGCGATCGGTTACTCGCTCGGTTCCGGGGCTAAGGGTGACGGCATCCTGACGTCCATCACCGCCGGCTGCGTAAACTACACCTTCGGCTCCGAGACCGTGGCACCTACGGTCAGCTACCGTCTCGACCTCTGCCAGGCCAACGGCGAAGAGCCCAACCGCTATTCCACCAAGGGTCTCTTCATCACGCTCGACAACAGCGCGTCGACCGTTGCGGTTACCTTCACGGTGATCGGAGCTCCCGATGTCGCCAGCCCGGATGACCCGAAGCCCGCCGACATCGTGAGAACTCTTGCCGCCGGCGAGACGCTCGAGGTCGAGACGGTGGACGTTACCGACGCTGGGCAGAGCTATGTCGTCACCTTCGGCGCGGCCGGGGCGAGCATCCCGAACGGCGAGATCACCATCCCATCGTTCGTGGGCTGCCTCGATGGCTCTCCCGGTGACCCCGGCTCGACCAACCAGCAGTGTTTTTCTGGCGTGGTCACCGGCGGAACGATCACGGTCGAGTTGATCGAAGGATTCACGTACACAATCACGGGGCCGAACGGCTTCGTGTGGGTTTCCGACACCGAACCAACCGTCACGGGGCTCGATGCTGGCGTCTACATAGTGAGCATCGAGGCCGCCCCCGGGTATGTTCTGTCGGGTGACACCGAGTGGCCCTACGAGATCACTATCGCGCCGCCCGTTCACTGCGAACTCATTCCGGTTCCCGTGATTGCAACCTCGCAGATCGAATGCGACGCGGACGGAAGCTTTACACTGCCCAGCATCGACGGTGTGACCTGGTTCGTTGATGGCGTGAAGACGGAGCCGGACACCTACCCGGTGACCTCGGCGCGCACGATTGTGCTGACCGCCGAGCTGGCCGACACGACATACGGCTGGGCCAGTGCCCTGCCCGACCCGTGGGAGCTCGTCTTTACAGATCCCGAGGGATGTGTGGTCAACGACGCCGATGCGGCGATCGACACCGTGCCCGCGACTTGTGGCATCGACGGTTCCGTCGATGGCTCCAAGACAAGCCTGACCTTCGCCAGCTGGATGGAAGCGCTGCCGACCGCGGTCGGCACCCACACCGTCGTAGCGGTTGCGAATGTCGGCCACGCCTTCCCCGGCGGTGGCAAGACGAAGTCGTTCGAGATTGTTATCGAACCGCTCGTTCCGCTGTCTGATCCGAAGTGCGACCTCCCGACCGAAGGGCTCGCTACGCCCAGCTACACCTTCACCCCAATGACCTGCACCTCGGCAGGAACCTACAGTGTGGGGGCAGAGATCAACGGCGAGTTCGTTCAGTGGCGCGTGCAGGGATCCGACGCCCTCATTCCTTTCGACACGGTCTTTTCGGTGAAGACGGCGCAGACGATCACGCTCGTGGCGACCTCGACCGACCCGATCGAACACGGACTGGTGGATGGCGACAGCAACCCGTGGGTGAACCCGGTCGTGCTGAAGTTCGCCCCGACCAGCGCCAACTGTGACCTGGTGACGCTCGCCTTTACTGGGATCGGTGCCGGTGCAGGGCTCGGACTGGCCGGCGGTCTCGTCTTCCTCGGAGTGGGCGGGCTGCTGGTGTTCGCCCGCCGACGCGAGTTGAGTCTGCGCTAGAAGCAAAAAATGCACGACCCCGGACCGCGCAAGCGGATCCGGGGTCTTGTGTATTGCCGCCGCATCCTTCACAGTCGAAGCACTATGAGCACACTTCCCACAGCCCGAGCCGGATTCATCGCCCTGTATGCGCTGGGTTACGTCGGTGCCTACATCGCCCTCATCACCCCGGTCGCGACGACCCTGGCCCTCAAGGTCGGCGAGCTCGACCCGGCCGGCAAGGAAGCAAGCCTCGGCCTCATCAGTGCCATTGGCGCCCTCGTTGCCATCGTGTCGAACGCACTCACCGGGGCGCTCAGTGACCGCACGCGGTCGGGCCTCGGGCGCCGCCGACCGTGGATCGTCGTCGGGGCACTGGGGGGCGTCGTGGCTCTGGCCATTGTTGGATTCGCGCCAACGCTATTGGTAGCGACGCTCGGCTGGATCCTCGCGCAGCTCACTCTCAACATGGTGCTCGCGGCCCTCCAGGCGCTGCTGCCCGACCAAGTGCCGCTGGAGCAGCGCGCCCGGGTGAGCTCGGTGCTGGGCATCTCGCAGCAGGTGTCGCCGCTTCTGGGTATTGGAATCGCATACGGCGTCGCGGCCGCGGGCGGCGGGATCGGACTGATGTTCTTGGTGCCGGGCGTTGTCGGAGCGATCATGCTCGGCATCCTGGTCGCGAAGATCAAGGATGTGCCTCACGTCGACGCTGGCCGGTTCTCGTTCGGCGAGTTCGTGCGCGGGTTCCGCATCGAGAAGGGCAAGGGCGGTGACTTCGGCTGGGCGTGGTTCGGGCGTTTCTTCGTGATTCTGGGCTTCGCCGTCTACACGACCTACCAGGTGTATTTCATCGGCGATCGCTTGGGGGTTCAGGGCTCCGACGTCGTACTCATGCAGCTGTATGCGCTGCTCATCTTTTCGGCCGTGCTCACCGTGAGCGCCATCATCTCGGGCCGCATCTCCGACCGCACCGGCCGCCGCAAGATCTTCGTGTTTCTGGCCGCGGCGATCGTCGGCGTCGGACTGACCATGCTGGCCCTCACGACGACGATTCCCTTCTTCTTTGCCGCTGCCGCCGTGATGGGCGTGGGCATTGGCGCGTTCTTCGCGGTGGACCTCGCACTCATAACCGACGTGCTGCCCGACAAGGAGCACAAGGCGGCCAAGGATATGGGCATTTTCAATATTGCGAACTCGTTGCCGCAGTCGGTCGCGCCCGCGATCGCGCCGCTCTTTCTCTCGATCGGTGGTGGAGGCAACTACACCGCCCTCTTCATTGCGGGCGGGGTATTTGCGGTGATCGGCGCGATCCTGATAGCGCCCATCCGCGCGGTGAAGTGACTCTCGGTGTCAGCTGAGCTTTCCCTTGAGCAGAAGGCCGCGCTGGTGGGGGGAGGAGGGTTCTGGGTCACTGCCCAGATCGCGAGTGCGGGCATCCGTCAGATCATGCTCACGGACGGACCGCACGGGCTGCGCAAGCAGGCTGGTGGGGGCGACCACCTCGGGTTGGGTGAGAGTGTGGCCTCGACGTGTTTCCCGCCGGCGGCCGGCATCGCGTCGAGTTGGAATCCCGAACTCGTTGAGCGCGTCGCGGTCGCGCTCGGCGCAGAGGCGCGAGCAGAGGAGGTGGCGGTGGTGCTCGGGCCCGGCGTGAACATCAAGCGCTCGCCGTTGTGTGGGCGCAATTTCGAGTACTTCTCCGAAGACCCGTGGCTCTCCGGTGAACTGGGTTCGGCGTGGGTTCGAGGCTTACAGTCCCAGGGGGTGGGCGCATCCCTCAAACACTTTGCAGCCAACAATCAAGAGTCGAATCGGATGACGGTGAGCGCCGAGGTTGACGAACGCACGCTTCGAGAGATCTACTTTCCCGCGTTCGAGCGCATCGTCACCCGAGAACAGCCTTGGACCGTGATGTGCTCCTACAACCGCCTCAACGGAGTGCCGGCAGCCGAAAACCACTGGTTGCTGACGGAGGTGCTGCGCGAGCAGTGGGGGTTCGACGGTCTCGTCGTCTCGGACTGGGGGGCAGTTGACGGGCGCGTTCGGTCTCTCGCCGCGGGCCTCGACCTCGAGATGCCCGGCCCCCAGGCCGACAGCGTCAAGGCGATCGTGAACGCGGTGCGTTCCGGCGAACTAGCCGAAGCGGTAGTAGATACCGCCGTCGCCCGGGTTCTCGCGCTCGTAGAGCGGGCACACCACGCCGGTGCGCCCCAGCAGGCCTCCAGCGCACACCACCAGCTGGCCCGAGAGGCCGCAACAGAGTCCATCGTGCTGCTGCGCAACGAGGGATCCATCCTGCCCCTGCAGACCGCGCAGGCCATCGGCGTGATCGGGGAGTTCGCGCGCACCCCGCGCTTTCAGGGCGCCGGCAGCTCGCAGGTGCGGCCCACCCGAGTGGATAGCGCGCTCGACGCGATCTCGGCGCTCGCGCCGGTCGAGTTTGCACCGGGCTACACGCTTGCGGGCCGGGCCGACCCCGCGCCGCTGATTGCGGAGGCGGTCGCGGTCGCCCAACGCTCGGAGACGGTACTGCTGTTCGTGGGACTGCCCGACGGCGACGAATCGGAGGGTTATGACCGCACCCATCTCAACCTGCCATCGGCCCAACTGACGCTCATCGCTGCCGTCACTCAGGCGAACCCCCGCACGGTGGTCGTTCTGACCAACGGCGGTGTCGTGTCGCTCGAGCCGTGGCACGATTCCGCGCCCGCGATAGTCGAGGCGTGGCTACTGGGCCAAGCGGGCGGCTCGGCGGTAGCCGATGTTTTGTTTGGGCGAGTATCGCCCTCGGGGCGGTTGGCGGAGAGCATCCCGTATCGATTGCAAGACACCCCGTCATATCTGAACTTTCCGGGTGAGAACGACGAGGTGCGCTACGGAGAGGGCGTATTTGTCGGATACCGATACTACGAGACGGTCGAGCTGCCGGTGCGGTATCCGTTCGGGCACGGCCTCGGCTACACGACATTCTCCCTGTCAGACCTCCAGGCGTCCCGCGACGGCTCACGCGTCTCGGTCACCGTGGCCAACACGGGTGACCGCGCGGGCAAGCACGTCGTACAGCTGTACGTCTCACCGCCGAACGGCGCCGTCGCACGCCCCAAGCGAGAGCTGCGCGGCTTCATGAAGGTGGCGCTAGAGGCGGGCGAGTCCGCGCGAATCGACTTTCTCCTGGATGCCCGCGCCTACGCCCATTGGGACACTCGCACGGGCGGGTGGCTCGTGCCCGGCGGCGAATATCTCGTCGAGGTAGGACACTCCGCGCACGACATCGCCGTGTCTCACGCGGTAACTCGGCCCGCGCCGGCGGCCGGCACCCTGACCCTCGATTCCCGAGTCGCGGAGTTTCTTGAGCATCCCGTAACTGGCCCCTTGCTGGCACGCGCGGCGGCCGCCGCCGCCGTCGAGGGCGGCACCAACCTGCTCGACATGGTTGCGTCGATGCCAATGCGTCGACTCATGCGCTTTCCGGGCGTCGGTGACTCGTTGAACCGCATCGGTGTTCTGATCGCCGTGGCGAACAACCCCGTGGTGCGCGGTGTTGCGGCCTGGTGGCAGCGCCGCCGCCGCTAAGGCCTTCGCTATCGCTATCGCTATCGCTGTCGCTGTCGCTGTCGCTATTGCTGAGCCTGACGCTGACGCCACTCCCGGTCGAGTATCCCGTAGATGCCGGTGTCGGCCCACGCCCCCTTGAACATCATGTGCTCGACGAAGTGGGCTTCGTGGCGCATGCCCAAACGCAGGCACAGCGTAACGGATGCCGCATTGCGCGGGTCGAGCTCCGCGAACACCCGATGCAGTCCCAGTGGTCCGAACGCAAGATGCAGGATCGCTTCAGCCGCCTCGCTCGCGTAGCCGCGGCCCTGAAACTCGCGCCCGAGAGCCCAGCCGATCTCGGCCGTGAGATCGGCGATGCTCACCAGCTTGAAGTAGATCCACCCAACGACCACATCGTCGACGACGATGGCGGGCTGGAGATAGTCGCCGTCGACGGCAAGGGTGGTCGCTGAGCCGTACTCGGCCACCTTCTCGATGACCGTTTCGCGGCTGCGCGGTTCGAAGAGTTGGTATCGAACGACCTCCGGATCGGACATGATTCGGTGCGCAGCATCCACGTCTCTGTTCTCGAGCAGGCGCAGGGTGAGTCGGTCGGTCAGCACCGGTTCGTCGAAGACGTAGGGGAGCGGCACGGGGATAGCGTACATTCCCCGAGCGGCATGATCCACGGGACATCTGCGGTCGCCCGGGCTATTGTGGAAAGACCACCCGCACACAGAGCAACGGAGAACCCCATGAAAGGCAAGATCCTCCTCGTAGTAGGGCTGGGCATCGGATATGTATTTGGTACCCGCGCGGGCCGCGAGAAGTACGACCAGATGAAGGCAGCATTCCTCAAGATGTGGAACGATCCCCGCGTGAAAGCGCGAGTGGATGAGGCAGGCGATTTTGTGAAAGACAAAGCGCCCGATGTGGCCGAGTTCCTCTCCGACGGCGCCAAGAGGGTCGTCTCTCAGGTTTCGGGCTCGAAAGCCCCGGCTGCCAAGAAGCCCGCAACGCGCGCTTCTGGCTCGAAGACCACCGCAGCGAAGTAGCCGGCCGTGACTGGCCCAGAGCGCCGCGAGCGCAAGCGTTCCCTGTTCTCCCTGCTGGGCGATCTTCCTCGCCTCATCACCGACCTCGTTCGCAGCGAGATCGAGGGATTGCAGAAGGAATTGATTGGCAAACTCAAGCACGCCGGCATCGGAATCGGTCTGCTGGCCGGCGCCGGGGCGGTACTGTTCTTCGCGATTGGAGTGTTTACGGCCGCGGGCATCCTTGCCCTCGCGCTGGTGCTACCCGCGTGGGCAGCCGCGCTGATCGTGGGCGGAGTGCTCATTGTGATCGCGGCTCTCCTGGTCGGGGTTGGGGTGGCTCAGATTAAGCGGGGCACACCGCCGACCCCCACAAAGACAATCGACAGCATCAAACAGGATGTCCACACGATAACGGGCACCGGAAAGCGAGTCACACCGTGAACGCAACACCCATTGACGCCCGCATAATGCAGGCGCGAACCGATCTGGAGCAGACCCTCGACGCGATCGAAGACAAGCTCAACGTGCCCAAACAGGTGGGCGAGCTCACTAAACGTGCCCGATCGTCGTACGAGAGCAACCCCTTGCCGTGGATCATCGGGGCCGCATCCGCGGTGATCGTGGTCGCCGGGCTGGTGGCTTGGGCGATCCTCAGCGACGACGACTAACCCTCAATTCGCTTGACTCCCCGAAGTCGGGGAGGATGGAGGCATGCCAGCACAACCTCTGCGCGGTCTGCGCGTGTTGGTTCCACGCGGAGGTAAGTGGGGCGATTCGACCGCCGCGGCACTGCGGTCTGCGGGCGCGATCCCGGTCATCGCGCCGATGATCAACTTTGCCAGCGCCGGCGATGCAGTGGTTCTCGCGAACTCGCTCCATGAACTACAGGATGGCCAGTTCGACTGGATTGTGATCACGAGTGCGACAACCGTCGACGTCTTCGTGGGGCACGCCGTGAGCATCCCCGATTCCACGAAAGTTGTGGCAGTCGGGGAGACTACGAGCGCGGCGCTCGCCCTGGCCGGGTATCGCATCGACTTCGCGCCCAGCGACAACTCGTCGAGAGGCTTGGTCGCGCACTGGCGTGACCTCGGGGTGACCGGACGAGTTCTGGTGCCGCAATCGGACATTCCGGATCCGATCCTCGTGTCGGGTCTCGGCGCGCTGCGGCTCGACGTTCAGTTCGTAGCGGTGTACCGCACTGTGGGAGTGCCGGTGGTTGAGGCGGTGCGTGCCGACGTGGCATCCGGCCGGATTGGGGCCGTGCTCGTGAGCTCGGGTTCGGTTGCCCGCCAGATTGCTGACCAGTTGGCTCCGCTGCCGGAGGCCACCGTGGTGGCGTGCATTGGGCCCCGCACAGCTTTCGACGCACGTGCTGCGGGAATCACCGTCGACGTGATCGCGGACGAGCGGTCGTCTGAGTCACTGGTTGCTGCGTTGATTGACAACGTGGCAAGAAGCTAGCTCAGCAGCAGCGCAAGCCCCAGCAGGATAACGCCGACCAGTGGGGCGGCGCCTTGAATCGCGGCGGCACGAGCAAGATTCGGCGAAGAGATCAGCAGAACGAGCGCGGCGGCAACCATGCTTGATGCCGCGAACAGCGTGACGGCGATGCCGGCGCTGGTATGCGTGGTCGCGATCAGCAGGAGGCCGGCGACGACCCCAATGGCGAGGAAGAGGTTGTAGAAGCCCTGGTTGAAGGCCATGGGCCTCACGGTGTCGGCATCCGCCTGTGTCTTGACGCCAAACACCCGCCACGTGGCGGGCAGCGACCATCGCACGCTTTCTAGAACGAAAATGTAGATATGGATCGCAGCGGCGATCGCCACGAAGACGGATCCGACAAGAAGCACTGTGCTGTTCATGCACGCCAGCATGGCACGCGTCGAGCTAACCGAACAGGATTGCGGCCTCGTCGTAGCGCGACTGGGGAACCCTATTGAGCTTGCCCAGGGCATCCTCGAACGCGACGTGTGTTATCGATGTTCCGCTCAGCGACACCATCCGACCCCAGCGGTTGTGTGCGACCGAGTCGACAGCGGCCATGCCGTATCGGGTCGCCAGAACGCGATCGTACGAGGTGGGTGTTCCACCGCGTTGGATGTGGCCGAGTGTCGTCGATCGTGTTTCGACCCCCGCACGAGCTTCGATTTCGGGGGCCAAGATGTCGCCGATGCCGCCGAGCCGGGGCCGACCGAACGCGTCGAGCCCGCGCTCCGAGTGCGCATCGTCCATTGTGTCGAGTAAGAAACCTTCGGCAACGACCACGAGTGGCGCGCGACCTCGATTGAGCGCCGAGTTGACCCACTCGACAATCTGGTCGATGGATGTTCTCTGCTCGGGAATCAGGATTACGTGAGCTCCGGCCGCCATGCCCGAATGCAGCGCGATCCAGCCCACGTGCCGACCCATCACCTCGGCAACCATGCAGCGCCCGTGCGAATCACCGGTGGTGCGCAGACGGTCCATGGCATCCGTCGCGATCTGGGTGGCAGTGTCAAAGCCGAAGGTGTAGTCGGTAGCCGAGAGGTCGTTGTCGATGGTCTTCGGGACACCCACAATTTTGATCCCGGCATCTGTCAAGCGCTTGGCGGCAGCGAGAGTGCCTTCGCCCCCGATGGCGATGAGTGAGTCGACACCGAGGCGGTCCATGTTCTCGCGCACCCGCTCGGCTCCACCCTCGCCCTCGAAGGGGTTCGTGCGGCTGGTGCCGAGGATTGTGCCACCTTGCTTGGAAATGCCCTGAATGTCTTTACGTTCCAGCGGCATGATCGTTCCATCGATGACGCCGCGCCAACCGTCTTTGAATCCGACGAACTCTTTACCGTAAATCTGGATGCCTTTGAGCACTGCTCCGCGAATGACCGCGTTGAGGCCCGGGCAGTCGCCGCCACTGGTCAGGATTCCAATGCTCATGCGTCTATCTTGCCCTGTGCGCAATGGACGTGGTGCACAGCCCCTGTCCGGCGCTAGAGTCGTGCCCATACATCACAAAAGTGACGTAATGCACAATTTGGCAAGGAGCCACATGACTGACGCAGCACCTGCACCCGCTCCCATGGGCGCGCCCGCCCCGTCCGACGGCAAGACGCTCGGCATCGTCGCACTGATCGTGGCGTTCTTCTTCTCCCTGCTGGGCATCATTCTCGGATTCGTTGCCCGCGGTCAGTCGAAGCGCGCCGGAATCAAGAACACCCCGGCGACCATCGCCATCGTGCTCGGGTTCATCTTCCTCATCATCGGAATCATCATCGCAATCACGGTTGGTGGCTCCATTGGGGCACTCGCCGGCCAGTGTGCGCAGTATGGTCCGGGCGTGCACGAGCTCCCGAACGGCGTAACCCTCACCTGCGGCTAAACCGCAATAACGAAAGATCGGACCGGCGCCCCGAGGAGCAATTCTCGGGGCGCCGGCACGTCTGTCAGGTCGCGTGCTCGACGCAGTAGACCGGCGCGACCGCGCACGTGGCGCACACGACGAGTTGCACACGGCACGCTGGGTCGTTGCAGTTCTGCATCTGCGAGGATGCCTCGCCGCACTGACTGCACACGCCGACGACCGCCGCGTGGTCGCTGAACCGCACCGACATCCGATTGTCGAAGACGTAGAGCGACCCGTCCCAGAGACCGTCGTCTCCGTAGGTTTCTCCGTACCGCGCTATCCCGCCGTCGAGCTGGTAGACCTCGCGGAATCCCCGGTTGACCATCAGCGCTGAGAGCACCTCGCAGCGGATGCCGCCGGTGCAGTACGTGACGATGGGCTCGTTCTTGAGGTGGTCGTAGCGCCCGCTGTCGAGCTCTCGCACGAACTCGCGTGTGGTGTCGACCTGGGGAACGACCGCATCCCTGAATCGGCCAATCTGGGCTTCGAACCCGTTGCGTCCGTCGAAGAACGTGACCTGCTTCTCGGCGACGAGTTCGTGCAATCGCTCGGGGGTGATTCGGATTCCGCCGCCGATAACACCGGAGTGGTCGACCCGCAGTTCGCCGGGTGCACCGAAGCTGACCAGTTCGTCCCGCACCCGAACCTTCAGACGAGGGAAGTCGTCGCCGGCTCCTTCGCTCCACTTGACATCGATCTGTGCGAACGGTGGGTATTCGCGAGTCTTGCGAAGGTAGCGCTTGACCGACGCGAGTTCGCCTCCCACGGTCGCATTGATCCCATCTCGGGACAGGATGATGCGACCGCCAAGCCCAAGGGACTCGCACAGATCACGCTGCCACAGCCGCAGCGCTTCGGGGTCGGCCAACGGTGTGAAGGCGTAAAAGAGAAGGATTTTGGGAACCGCCACCCCGCAATGCTACGGGGGTGGCTCGGCGTAGTCTCGGCCCATGGCATTCAGCACCCTGTTCGCACCCGAGCAACCGGTGAGCCTGTCGGCAACCCTGGCACCCTTGCGACGGGGCGCGTTTGACCCCACGATCCGGGCGGATGGCGCTGGCGCGTCTGGTGTCTGGCGCACCCTCCGAGCGCCCGCCGGCGCCGCAACGCTCCATCTGGCGAGGGAGCAGCATGGCATCAGGGCGACCGCGTGGGGCGATGGGGCCGAGTGGGCGATCGCTGGTGTACCGGAGCTTCTCGGCGCGGGCGACGATTGGACGGACCTCGACGTTTCGACGTCGAAGTTGCTTAGCGAAAGCCTCAGGCGCAATCCGGGGATGCGCTTGACCCGCACGCGCCAAGTCTTCGAGATGATGCTCCAGGCCATCATCGAGCAGAAGGTGACCGGTAAGCAGGCCGGACAGTCGTGGCGATGGCTGCTCGCCAGATACGGCGAGGCGCCGCCGGGGCCCGCTCCCGCGGGGATGCGAGTGTTTCCGCCAGCGTCGGTCTGGCGAGAGGTGCCATCGTGGGAGTGGCACCGGGCCGGAGTGGGTCCGCAACGCGCGGACACGATCATGCGCGTTGCGGCCGTTGCGGGGTCTTTGGAGCGCACGCTCGATCTCGGGCGCGGCGGCCCCGAAGCCGAGCGCGCACTGAGGAGCGTGCCCGGCGTCGGTGCCTGGACTGCGGCGGAGAC
>JBBQZJ010000004.1:0-19060 GCA_038207805.1 Actinomycetales bacterium
CTTGGTTTGTGCGGGAAGTCTTCGGTGCACCAAGCTGGCGATGGCTGGGACTCAATCAGGCCAATTGTGGTCTGACCATCATCCGGGTGCGAAGCACGAAGCCTCCTGTGCTGGTGACCCATAACGATCTGGGTCACCTTCCGGCCGAGTTGCGCACCGGCCTCATGGAGGAGCAGCCGTTCTAGCGCCGCACCGGCGGCCGGGTATCGAGATGCTTCAGGTACCAGTCGGTGGCGTTCGGGTTCTGGTTGTAGGCATCCGTGTGTTCGTATCCACTGGAGCGGTACAGCTCGCCTGCAGCCTCCAAACCCGAGTGCGTGTCGAGTACGAGTTCTTCCGCACCCAGCGCGACAGCGCGACGCTCGAGTTCGTACAGTAGGGCCCGGCCCAGCCCCCGCCCCCGCGCGAGCGGCCGCACCCAGAGGTGCTTGACCTCGAATCGTGCACCGACCAGCCGTCGAACCCCTCCGCACCCGACGGCCTCCCCGAACTCGCGCACGACCACAAATACACCGCTCGGCGTGCGGAAGGCCGCCGGATCGGGGTAGACCGTGAGATAGCCGGCGGGAACGGGGAATGCTGACGCACGAAACGCGAAGTACTCGGTCAGCAGAAGACGCGCCGTCGCATCCGACACCGGGGTGGCGCGATAGGTGGGCACCTGACCAGAGTAGAACCTCAGCTTGTCTTCGTGGTGGGTCAGCCTTGGTAGATTTGCCGGATGACAACAACGGTCGCTCTCGTCGGTGCGACGGGCCGCATGGGTCAGCTCTTCAGCACACTCATCGCTGCGTCCGATGACTTTGAGTTGGCTGCGAGCCTCGACTCGACGAGCCCGCTTTCCGCCATGAACGGTGCCGACCTCGTGGTAGACGTCACGGTTCCTGCAGTCTCTCGGCAGGTCGTCGAACACGCGCTGAGCAACCAGCAGAGTGTGCTGGTGGGTACCTCAGGCTGGTCTAGCGAGCGCATCGCGAGCCTTCGCCCACTCGTGGAGGAAAACCCGAACGTCGGCGTCGTTATCGTCCCCAACTTTTCCATCGGGTCGGTGGTCGCGACCTCGTTATCCGAGATGGCGGCCAGGTTCTTCGAGTCGATCGAAATCATTGAGGCCCATCACGCGTCCAAGGTCGACTCGCCCAGTGGAACCGCGGTGCGCACGGCGGAGCTCATGCTCGCGGCCCGCGGGGATCGCGGCCCGGTTGCAGCTCCGCACGTGGATCAGCGCGCTCGTGGGCAGCAGGTGTCGAGCATCCCGATCCACAGCCTTCGTATGCACGGTGTCGTCGCCAAACAGGACGTGGTGTTCGGTGGCACTGGGGAGCTTGTGACGATCAGTCACGAGACTCTCTCGCCGAGCTCGTACGAGGCCGGAATCATGATCGCGCTTCACGCGACCGTCGCAGCGCGTGGCCTTATTGTCGGTCTCGACCGATTGATCGATCTGGGTCCCAGCGGCCGATGACCGCTCGTCTCGGGGCTATCTCGATGGCCGTCATCCTCGGCCTGTATCTGCTGTTTGTTGTGCAATACGCGCTGGTACTCATCGCTGTGGACAGCCCACTGGCCAAGACACTCGGCTTCGCGCTCGTCATTCTCCCCCTTATCGGAGCGTGGTTGCTGGTCTCAGAGATTCTCTTCGTGCTGCGCGGGGAGCGGCTCGTGAGAGTGTTGCGCAACGCGGGTGAGCTACCGGTCGACGACCTCCCTCGACTGCCCAGCGGACGAATCGATCCCGTGATGGCGGATCTGGAGTTTCCGAAGTATCAGGCCGAGGTGCAATCCACTCCCGAATCTTGGCAGGCGTGGCTCCGGCTAGGTCTCGCCTACGACGCGAGCGGGGACCGACGACGCGCCCGATGGGCAACTCGGACGGCCATCAGACTGGAACGGGCGGGCTAGCCGCACTGGTCATCCCTTGAGAATCATGTCCTCGATGGCGGAGTCGATCCCCGTATAGCGGAATACGAACCCGTCATCGACGAGACGGCGTGGCGTCACGTTCTCGCTCGAGAGTAGAAGGTCCTCGCCGGCGTCGCCAAGAATGCGCAGCGCGAAAGTCGGCACGATGAGCAGGTGCCACCTGCCCAGCGACTTTGCTAATGACCGCGTCACCTGTTCGGCGGTTGCCGGGGTCGGTGCCGCGAGATTCACAACACCCTCGAGCGATGATGTCAGCAAGTGTCGAATTGCCGCAGCTTCGTCATACAGTGCGATCCACGGCCAGTGTTGCTGGCCCGACCCCATTCGGGCGGCCAAGCCCAGACGGGTAAGGGGGATCAGCGGGGTGAACGCGCCGCCGCGCCCGACGACCAGCCCGGTCCGGAACATCACTAAACGGGTGCCATCCGGAGTGGTTCGCGCGGCCCGTTCCCAGGCCTCGACGACGTCACTGAGAAATCCGGTTCCCTTGGCCGAGCTCTCGTCTAGTGTGACGCCCGGCCGATCGCCGTAGTACCCAACGGCCGACACACTGAGGAACACCCGAGGAGGCGTGGTGGCTGCCGCGATGGCAGCCACGAGGGCCGCGGTGCCGTCGATACGGGAGGAGAGGATCTCCCTCTTGTAGCCACGCGTCCAGGGGATTCGCCCGGTCGTTGCCCCGGCAAGATTGATGACCGCGTCCGCGGCTTCGATGGCCGCGGCATCCACCCGCAACTCGTGCGGCGACCATTCTGCCTCGTCTTCGGTACGCGCCGGACGGCGCACGAGGCGCACAACGGTGTGACCGTCTGCAAGAAGCTGCCGGCAGAGCTCAGTACCGATGAAGCCAGAGGCGCCGGCGACGAGAACGCGCAGCGGTGATGGGGCGGCTGCGGCCATCAGGCGAGACTGGCTTCGATTGTGATCGGGATGCCCGCGAGTGCCCGCGAGACCGGGCAGTTGACTCGGGCCCGCTCAGCGATGCCCTGGAACAGTTCATCACTGAGGCCCGGGACCTTGGCGCTCACCAAAAGGTGGCTGCCGGTTATCCCCGTGCCCGGTTCGAATGTGACGGCAGCGGTGACCTGCAGGCTTTCCGGCGGCGTTGCATTCTCGGCTAGGGCCTTGGAGAGAGACATGGAATAGCACGCCGAGTGGGCGGCACCAAGGAGTTCTTCGGGATTAGTTTGACCGGAGACACCCACGGCGCGTGCGGCCCAGGTTACGGGAAATTCGGCGGCATCCGAGGAGTCGAGCGTGGTGGTGCCCGATCCACTCATCAGGTCGCCGAGCCACAGTGTCGTTGCTTCGCTGGTGACAGACATGAGAGCCCTTTCGTCACCCTCAGCCTACGGGGGCACGGCGTTGGGTGGGCCAGTCGCGGCGGCAAACCCGCTATCGTGATCGCGTGCCTACGTTGAGCAACCCGCCCGCTATCGAGTTCAGATCAGATGTGACGGTCGAGTTAGTGCGCTCCAGCGCTCACGACTCGGACGTTCTCTTCGCAGCGCGGGTCTCGACGATGGGGGAGCAAACCCTGGAGGCCGCACACGATGTCGACGTCGACGCATCCAAGAGCAAGGGGCTCATCAACTATCTGATGCGCGACCGTCACGGGTCGCCGTTCGAGCACAACTCCATGACTTTTTACGTTCAGGCGCCGATCTTCGTGTTCCGGGAGTTCATGAGGCATCGGATCGCTTCGTACAACGAGGAGAGCGGTCGTTACCGCGAGCTGAATCCGGTGTTTTACGTTCCGGGGCCGGATCGCAACCTCGTGCAGGTGGGCAAACCGGGCGCCTACGAATTCTTGCCGGGTTCGCCCGAGCAGACGGCCCTCACCGTTGACGAGGCGAAGCGCATCGCCACCGAGGCGTACGCCTCCTATCAGCGGATGCTGGATGCTGGCATCGCGCGCGAAGTTGCGCGAATCGTGCTCCCTCTGAGCATCTACTCGTCGATGTACGTCACGATGAACTCGCGGTCGCTGATGAACTTCCTATCGTTGCGTACAAAACGGGAGGGAAGTCATTTTCCATCGTTTCCCCAGCGCGAGATTGAGATGGCGGCGGAGAAGATGGAGTCATTCTGGGCCGAGCTCATGCCGCTGACCTATGCGGCCTTCACCGAGAACGGCCGTGTCTCGCCGTAGCGGGCACGGGCACGGGCAGCACTGCCATTCCCACTAGCCTGTAAGACGTGTCTACTCACCCCAATCCCTTCGGTCAGGTGCTCGTCGCGCTGGTCACCCCGTTTAACACCGACGGTGAAGTGAATTGGTCTGATGTCGAAAAACACATCGACCAGGTCATCAACGCGGGAGCGGACGGCATTGTTGTGACCGGCACGACCGGGGAGACATCCACTCTTACCGACCCCGAGAAGGTGAAGCTCGTCGAGGTGGCTAAGAAGGTTGCCGGTAGTCGTGCGAAGGTCATTACCGGGGGTGGGTCGAACGAAACCGCCCACGCCATCGAACTCGCCAAGAAGAGCGAGAAGGCCGGCGCCGACGGCAACATGATCGTCACCCCCTACTACAACAAGCCCACCCAGGCGGGCATTCTGACCCACTTCCGAATGATCGCGGATGCCACCGATCTGCCGGTAATCCTGTACGACATTCCCGGGCGCACCGGCGTGCCCATCAAGTACGAGACGATTCTGCGGGCGTCGAAGCATCCGAACATCCTTGCCATAAAGGACGCGAAAGGGGATCTGGCCGAGGTCAGCCGGGTGCTGAATCAGACCGACCTGTATTACTTCTGCGGCGACGACGCCAACGTTCTTCCCAGTCTTGCGATTGGGGCTTCGGGACTCATCGGCGTCACGGCCAACATTGCGGCTACGCCCTACCGCCACATAGTCGATGCCGTCAACTCTGGCGACCTGAGGGCAGCGACGGCAGCTCACAAGGCTCTCGAGCCGCTCGTTCGGGCAACCATGACACACGTTCCCGGCACGGTCGCGGTGAAGTACATTCTGCACGGGCTTGGACGGATATCCAGCCCGAGGGTGCGCTTGCCGTTGGTCGGGCCCGAGGAGTGGGAGGCGGCCCAGATCGAGGACGAGATCGACCTTGTGAACGACATTCCCGGAGTGAGCTTCGACAACTTCCGGCCGGACCGCAATGCCGCAGCGGGCGGCGCGCTGCCGAAGGTCGCGGGAACCACACGCTAGGCAGCGAGTAGGCTCGGCAGTGATGCCAGCCTCACTCAAGACTCCGCCCAAACTCGCCCCAGGAACTCTCCGTGTCACGCCAATCGGCGGGCTGGGCGAGATCGGTCGCAACATGATGACCTTTGAGATCGACGGCAAAATTCTCGTGGTCGACTGCGGCGTACTCTTCCCTGAGGAGAACCAGCCCGGTGTCGATCTGATCTTGCCGGACTTCAGTTCGATTCGAGACCGGCTCGACGACGTGCTTGGGATCGTGCTTACCCACGGTCACGAGGATCACATCGGGGCAGTGCCCTATCTCCTGAGGCTGCGAGCCGACATCCCCCTGCTCGGCTCGACGCTTACTCTCGCCCTCATCGAGGCGAAGCTCAAAGAGCATCGGATCTCGCCGTACACCCTGACCGTCAAGGAGGGCCAGAAAGAGAAGCTGGGCCCGTTCGGTCTGGAGTTCGTTGCGGTTAACCACTCGATCCCTGATGCCCTCGCGGTGGCCATTTCGACGACAGCCGGCGTTGTGTTGCACACCGGCGACTTCAAGATGGATCAGCTTCCGCTGGACGACCGCATCACCGACCTGCGAGCCTTCGCGCGGCTGGGGGAGGCCGGAGTCGACCTCTTCCTGCCGGACTCTACCAACGCCGACGTTCCCGGGTTCACGCCGAACGAGCGCGATATTGGCCCCGTTCTCGAGGCCGTGATCGCCAAAGCGCCCCGGCGGGTGATCGTCGCGAGTTTCTCCAGCCATGTGCATCGCGTACAGCAAGTTCTCGATGCCGCTGTCGCCAACAACCGAAAAGTTGTCCTGATGGGGCGCTCAATGGTGCGCAACATGGGCATTGCGGCGGAACTTGGCTATCTGAAGGTGCCCGATGGCGTTCTGCTCGAGGCCAAGCAGGCCGTCAATCTGCCGGACAATCAGCTTGTCTATATGTCGACGGGAAGCCAGGGCGAGCCCATGGCGGTTCTCGCACGCATGGCCAATCTGGAACACCAGATCGAGGTGGGCAAGGGCGACACGGTCATCCTTGCATCGAGTCTCATTCCGGGCAACGAGAATGCGGTGTACCGCGTCATCAACGGCCTGATGAAGCTCGGCGCTAACGTCGTGCACAAGGCCAACGCGAAAGTGCACGTTTCCGGCCACGCTGCCGCTGGGGAGTTGCTCTACGTCTACAACATCCTCAAGCCGCGAAATGTCATGCCCGTGCACGGCGAACAGCGACATCTCGTCGCTAACGCAAATCTTGCGATCCAGTCCGGGGTGCCCGAAGAGAACACCATCATCGCCGAGGACGGCTCCGTGATCGACTTGCGGGACGGCGTCGCCACCGTCGTTGGCCAACTCGACCTTGGTTACGTCTACGTCGACGGCTCCAGCGTGGGTGAAATTACGGATGCCGATCTCAAGGACCGGCGAATCCTCGCCGAAGAGGGCTTCATCTCGATCTTCGTCGCGGTGGACCCACAGACCGGAAAGGTGATCGTCGGCCCGGAAATTCAAGCGAGGGGATTCGCCGAAGACGAGAACGTGTTCGACGCTGTGTTGCCGCAGATCATCAAGGCACTCACGGATGCCGCCGAGAACGGAACCCGCGATCCGCACGCATTCGCTCAAGTCATTCGTCGCACGGTAGGGCGCTGGGTCAACACCCAGCATCGCCGCCGGCCGATGATCGTGCCGGTCGTCATTGAGGCGTAGCCTCGACCATAGGCACACATGACCACTACGCGGCGCGCGACCGAGGCAGATCTCCCCTTCATGGAGGAGGTATTCGTCATTACCGCTGACTGGGATCCCGCGAACATCAAGGGTGCCGCGTACTGGAGAGCCGATCCCACCTTTCAGCTGTACATCGGCGGCTTCCCGCGCGCCACCGATCTCGGCTTCATCGCCGAACGCGAGGGTCAGGATGTCGGGGCGGTGTGGTACCGGCACTTCAGCGCTGCGGAACCCGGGTATGGCTTCGTCGCAGAAAACATCCCAGAAATCGGCATTGGCGTCGTCGCCGGCCGTCGAGGTGAGGGGATCGGTCGCGCGCTTCTGAATGCGATACTCGCGGCGGCTCCCGGCAGTCTGAGTCTGAGCGTCGAGGACGGCAACCCGGCGCAAGAGCTGTACCGCAAGAGCGGATTCGTTCCCGTCGCCCGAACGGGCAACGCCACCACGATGCTGTACTCGCGACGCCCCGATTAGTCGCTAGCGGGCGGGACTGCCGCCGGCCGGGCGATAATCGTGACCCAATGGTTCTCGGGACGTCTAGCCGAAACCCGGGTGTGTCTACCCGCGTCTGACGGCTGCCGAAGGTAGCGTGAATTCATGGCTACGAGCACTAGGTCGACGTCGCGCGCCCGCGCTTCGACCGCGCGCGGCCGTGGTGGTCAGCCAACGAAACGTCTTCCACGCAGCAAACAGGTGGTCGTCGAGGAGCACGGAGTCTTTACGAAGCTGTGGATGGCGCTCGCGCACGCGGCAGGTGGTGCGTTTCGGGTGCTCGGCAAGGAGACCCTCGCCAAAGACGAACGACGAGATGGCGTACCTTTTCTCGTGTTCGTCTTGGCCGTCATCGGAGCGGTCGTCGAATGGTTCAACCCGAACGATCCGGTCGCCACCGCCCTAGACGTCTATACATTCGGCGGACTATTCGGTCGGGTCGCGTTTGCGCTCCCGGTCATCATGCTTTTGTTCGCGATCTGGCTGTTCCGGCATCCGTCAACCGTTCACGACAACACCCGCATCGGCATTGGGCTGACCTTGCTCGTCGCGAGCATCAGCGGGTTGTGTCATCTCTTCGGCGGCCTACCCGTGCCTACAGACGGTGTCGAGGCGCTCGCGCAGGCGGGGGGCATCGTCGGCTGGGTGATCGCTGGTCCGTTGGTCTTTGTGGGCACCGCTGCGCTCGCGACGCCCCTGGTCATTGTGGTTCTGGTGCTCTCGCTGTTTATCATCACGAAGACGCCGCCGAACCGCATCGGGCCTCGGCTCGGCGAACTGTACGAGTACCTATTCGGAGCCCAACTGCATGCCAAGGGCGGCATCGAGAATGCCGCTGACGGCCGAGGAGATTCGCTTCAGTTTGGCACCCTGAGTGATCTAGGGCTCAGTGGTCTAAGCCTTGACGACGACCCAGCCAGCATTCCGTGGTGGCGTCGGAACAAGTCCACTCGAACGGATGAACCGGCGTTCGACAGCCCGGTCATCGCTCGCGAGCCGGTAACGGAAGTCGTGGGACCGCTGCACTCGAACACGCATGCCGTGACTCCGGCGCCCGCCGACGAGTTCGGAATCGAGCTGCTCGAAGACCTACTCAAGGCGGAGGAAGCTGTTAAGCGCTTCACCGGCGAGGTCGACACCGGCGCGACCGGCCTGCGCGAGGACGGCCCGGGGCTGTTGCCCGGATTCAGGTCCAAGGCGAGCGAGAAGGGGGTAGCGGGAGAATTCGATGGGCCGACAGAGTCGGGCGGGGCCAACCGGGCCACCAAGCCGAACGTCGCATACCGCTTACCCGCCGCATCCCTACTTACTCCGGGAACTCCACCCAAGAAGCACTCGGCGGCCAACGACGAAGTCGTCGCTGCTATCACCGAGGTGCTCAACCAGTTTCAGGTGGATGCTCAGGTCACGGGCTTCAGTCGCGGGCCCTCGGTGACGCGCTACGAGCTAGAGCTCGGCCCCGGGGTCAAGGTGGAGCGGGTTACCGCATTGGCTCGCAATATTTCCTACGCCGTCGCGAGCAACGAAGTCAACATCCTCTCGCCGATCCCGGGCAAGAGTGCGATCGGTGTCGAGATTCCCAATAAAGATCGCGAGATCGTTTCGCTCGGTGATGTACTTCGGTCAGGGCCAAGCACGTCCAGTCTTCACCCCATGACGATCGGACTCGGCAAAGATGTCGAGGGTGGATTTGTTGTGGCAAATCTGGCGAAGATGCCGCATTTGCTCGTGGCCGGCGCGACCGGCTCCGGCAAGTCGAGCTTTGTCAACTCGATGATCACCTCGATCCTCATGCGGGCCAAGCCCGCTGAGGTGCGCATGGTGCTCATCGACCCCAAGCGCGTGGAACTCTCCATCTACGCGGGCGTGCCGCACCTCATCACGCCCATCATCACGAACCCCAAGAAGGCGGCAGAGGCGCTGGCGTGGGTCGTGAAGGAGATGGATATGAGGTACGACGATCTGGCGAGCTTTGGCTTCCGCCACATCGACGACTTCAACCGGGCGGTGGTGGCGGGGGAAATCGTGCTGCCGGCCGGAAGCGAGCGCAAGCTCAGTCCGTATCCGTACCTGCTGGTTGTCGTCGATGAACTCGCGGACCTCATGATGGTCGCCCCGCGCGACGTCGAGGACTCGATCGTGCGCATCACGCAGCTGGCGCGGGCGTCGGGAATCCATCTGGTGTTGGCGACCCAGCGACCCTCGGTCGACGTCGTCACCGGACTTATCAAGGCAAACGTGCCATCGCGTCTGGCGTTCGCTGTGTCGAGCATGACCGATAGCCGCGTTATTCTCGACCAGCCCGGAGCAGACAAGCTAATCGGTCAGGGCGACGCCTTGTTCCTGCCGATGGGCGCCTCCAAAGCGATTCGGGTGCAGGGCGCCTGGGTAACCGAGAGCGAGGTCGCGACGGTCGTTCAGCACGTAATCTCGCAGGCACGCCCGGAGTATCGCGAGGATGTCGCGGCGATCGTGGAGCGTAAGCAGATCGATGCGGATATCGGCGACGACCTCGAACTTCTTCTTGCAGCAGCCGAACTGGTGGTGAGCACACAGTTCGGGTCGACATCCATGCTGCAGCGCAAGCTGCGGGTCGGATTCGCCAAGGCGGGCCGGCTGATGGACTTGCTCGAGTCCCGCGAGATCGTCGGGCCCTCCGAGGGATCCAAGGCGCGCGACGTCATGGTCACGGCCGAAGAGCTCCCGGCAGTGCTCGCTCGACTTCGTGGCGATGACGCACCAGCGGCACCCTACGACGCCGTTGAGGCATCACTGAGCGGATACGATGTGGTGGACGGCGAAACCGATGAGGACGCCTGGAAGCTGACCGATCGGGAGTAGAGGCGTGACGAGCGAACCGGAGGCCAGCCAGGGATCATCGGCTGCACGGTCCTCACCCACTAAGCGCGCAGAAGCCGTTAAGGACTCCGTCAAGGAGTCCATGAAAGGCCGAGTCTCGAGCAAGGGAGACACCAAGGCTTCCAGCGGAAACGTGGCAAATATCGTCACGGTCGGCCGCATTCTGCTGGCTCCCGTATTCGTCTGGTTGCTTGCCGCCGACCAGGGGGACTTCGGAGTGCTGCGCTGGGTGGCTGCCGGCTTGTTCATCCTGGCTATTGCAACGGACGGGGTCGACGGGTCTTTGGCCCGAAGCCGCAATTTGGTTACCAATGTCGGAATAATTCTCGACCCGATCGCCGACAAGGTGCTCATCGGCGCGGCCCTCGTGATGCTGTCGGTGCTCGGCGAGCTGTGGTGGTGGGTGACCGTCGTGATTCTTGTTAGGGAACTGGGCATCACAATCTTCCGCTTCGCTGTGCTGCGCACGCGGGTGATCCCCGCCTCCCGAGGTGGCAAGCTCAAGACCATCGCGCAGTCGGTGGCGATCTCACTCTTTCTCGTGCCGCTCTTCACCGTTCTCGGCGACTGGGTGCTGTGGGTGAATTGGGTCGTGATGGCCGTCGCGCTCGCACTCACTATCTACTCGGGCCTCGACTACCTGTGGCAGGCGTGGCGGGGTAATCGGGCGAAGTGACGACTTCCGACGCGATCATCGCCACGCTCATCGAGCGCGGCTACCAGATCGCCGTCGCCGAATCCCTGACGGGTGGTCTGCTCATTGCGGAGTTGATCGCGGTGCCAGGGGCATCCCGAGTCGTTGTGGGCGGTGTTGTTGCGTACAACACCGAGCTCAAGGCGCGCGTATTGAACGTGGATGCCGGAGCCCTCGAGGAGCATGGTGCTGTGCATCCGGATGTCGCAGCGCAGATGGCCACCGGCGTGCGGGCCGCGCTCGCTCTGGCCTCGGGGCCACCGCACATCGGCATCTCCGCGACCGGAGTCGCGGGTCCAGACCCACAGGACGGCCAGAGTGCAGGTACGGTCTACCTCGGCTTCGCCATTGGTGGTGAGGTGAGTGTGAAGCGCCTCAGTCTCACGGGGAGCCGCCAGGAAATCCGTTCCGCGACAGTCTCCGAATCACTTGAAGAACTTGCACGACTACTGGGCTGATCGCGCGGGAATATCGCTCGTTTCGATCTCGTTACAAGTAGCGAGTTCACATCTGCTGTTCAGTTGTCAGTGGCTAGAGTTCTACTAGAGCAAATAAGGAGGGTCCAATGGTTCTAGTTCGTCAAGAGATCGGTGACGTTCTCCGCGACTTCCGTTTGCAGAAGGGCCGTACCCTTCGTCAGGTAGCGAGCAAGGCAAGTGTTGCGCTCGGTTATCTCAGCGAGGTTGAGCGAGGCCAAAAAGAGGCCAGCTCAGAGATTCTCGCGTCGGTGGCCGATGCGCTCGATACCCCCATCTCGGTAATCATGCGCGAGGTGGGCGACCGCCTCGCGGTAATCGAAGGCCTCGCGGCCATACCAGACACGCTTCCGGATGACTTGGTCGCCGAGTTCGACTCCGACCTCGTCTCCCGCTAGTCGCTGTATTGACTTTGCCCCGGCCATCGCGCCGGGGCAATGTTCGTTAAACGGATAGCGTTGTCGCATGCGACTGAGTGAATTCTGGCTAGCAGTCTCCGACGAGTTTGGGGCGGACTACGGGCGCGTTCTGACCGCGGATCTCGCGTTGGGGGAGCTTGGTGGCCAGACCGCACAGCAGGCGATCGATCGGGGAGTTTCCGCCCGCGAGGTCTGGCTGGCTCTGTGTGCTGCGATGGACGTGCCCCAGCACCGACGGCACGGCGTTGGGCAGCGGGAGCCGAAGAAGATCTGACACGCCGCGTGCACAAAGTCGAATGTGTGTTCGAAGGATGCTAACTTCTCCCTAACGTCGTAGTCGAAGACGGTTTTTACCACAACACGCACGAAGCTACGACGCAATGTCGGAGCCCGAGCGTAGCGTGGCAGACAGATCAGCCTTTGTCGGGAGGCTTGAGGACCTTGCACCATCGGTCCGGAGCACGCCGACAGCCTATGGGCAGCCACCATCAACCGGAGAGAAGAAGTAGATGCCATCAGCAGCAGACCGCGAGAAGTCCCTTGAGACCGCACTCGCACAGATCGACCGCCAGTTCGGCAAAGGTTCCGTCATGCGTCTCGGCAGTGACGAGCGTGCTCCGGTCGAGGTGATCCCCACCGGCTCTATCGCTCTCGACGTCGCGCTCGGTATCGGTGGACTGCCGCGCGGGCGCATCGTCGAGATCTACGGTCCCGAGTCATCCGGTAAGACCACTCTCACACTGCATGCCATCGCGAACGCACAGCGTGCCGGCGGTATTGCCGCGTTCATCGACGCCGAGCACGCGCTCGACCCCGAGTACGCGGCAAAGCTTGGCGTCGACATTGACGCGTTGCTCGTGTCGCAGCCCGACACGGGTGAGCAGGCGCTCGAGATAGCGGACATGCTCGTGCGGTCCGGGTCAATCGACCTGATCGTGATCGACTCGGTCGCTGCCCTTGTGCCCCGCGCCGAAATCGAGGGCGAGATGGGCGACTCTCACGTCGGTCTGCAGGCACGACTTATGTCGCAGGCGCTGCGCAAGCTCACCGGTGGCCTCAGCTCCACGAACACCACGATGATCTTTATCAACCAACTGCGCGAGAAGATTGGTGTGTTCTTCGGCAGTCCCGAAACAACGGCCGGTGGCAAGGCGCTCAAGTTCTATGCGTCCGTTCGACTCGACATCCGTCGCATCGAGACTCTCAAAGACGGAACGGATGCCGTAGGCAACCGCACCCGGGTCAAGGTAGTCAAGAACAAAATGGCCCCGCCGTTCAAGCAGGCCGAGTTCGACATCCTCTTTGGCGTGGGCATCTCACGCGAAGGCAGCCTCATCGACTTCGGTGTCGAGCACGAGATTGTGCGTAAGTCAGGTGCCTGGTACACGTATGACGGTGACCAGCTCGGCCAGGGCAAAGAGAATTCGCGCAATTTCCTTCTTGAGCACCCCGAGATCGCCGCCGAGATCGAGCAGAAGATCATGCTCAAGCTCGGTATCGGCGCCGAGGCGAAAGCAGCGCAGACCAAGGCAGCGGCGGACTCCGTCGTCGCAGAGGCAGAACTGGCGAAGGCCGGGGCTAACAAGCCAACGGGTCCCGTGCTGTCGGTGCAGCCGGAAGCTGACCACGATGTTGAGAGCCCGCAGCTGCAGGCGGTCGGCGAATAATCATGAGTTCCTCCGGTGCCGATCAGCTCGCCCCCGTGACGTGGCTGTTCGGCGGCCAACCCCCCTCGGCCGAACCGCATTCGGCACCGGAGGAACCCGTGTCACCGCGATCAGCCCGCGAATCCCGTGGGGGCTTCGATTCCATCAGTAACGTCAGCATGTCGGCACTGGCCAGGCGGGGTATGTCGGCGCAGGAGATGTACGACTATCTCCTCGGTAGACAATTCTCAGATCCTGAGGTTGAACTTGAGTGTGAACGCCTACGAGGAGTGGGGCTGCTCGACGATTTTGTCCTCGCCGAAACGCTCGTTCGAACTCTCCGGAATCGGAAGGGCCTAGGGCGATCGGCCTTGAGTGCCGAACTGCGCCGCCGACGAATCGACGCCAGCGCTATCGACGAAGCACTTAACGACCTCGATTGCGGGGATGACGAGCTTGAGCGGGCTACAGCATTGGCAGTGCGTCGGGCGCCGCAACTTCGGTCTCTCGACCAGACCACCGCTAAGCGCCGGCTGGGTGCGTTCCTCATGCGCAAGGGCTACTCGGGTGCCGTGGTGTCGGCGGCCGTTGCGGCCGCGCTGGCCCCCTCGGGCGGTCCCGTCTTTCGGTAGGTAGCCGTCGGGCGTCAGCCCTCGACCGTTTTATGCTTGTGGCATGACCGATGCAGTGCTGTCCGCGCCCCGCACCTATGAGGTACGCACGTACGGCTGCCAGATGAACGTTCACGACTCCGAGCGCCTCAGCGGGTCGCTCGAGGCAGCTGGGTATGTCCGCGCGACCGACGCACAGCCCGATGTCGTCGTCATCAACACCTGCGCTGTGCGCGAGAACGCCGACAACAAGCTCTACGGCAACCTCGGGATGTTGGCCGAGGTCAAGCGCGGGAAGACCGATCTGCAGATCGCTGTTGGCGGCTGTCTCGCGCAAAAGGACAAGGCAACGATCCTGGAGCGGGCACCCTGGGTGGATGTCGTGTTTGGCACCCACAACATGGGCTCGCTTCCGGCTCTTCTCGAGCGGGCGCGTCACAACGGTGAGGCTCAACTCGAGATCCTCGAGTCACTCGAAGTTTTCCCCTCGACCCTACCGACGAGGCGGGAGTCCACCCACAGCGCGTGGGTATCCATCTCGGTGGGCTGCAACAACACCTGCACGTTCTGTATCGTGCCTGCGCTTCGCGGCAAGGAGAAGGATCGCCGCCCGGGGGAGATTCTCGCCGAAGTTCAGGCGGTCGTCGACGACGGGGCGATTGAGATCACGCTCTTAGGTCAGAACGTGAACTCGTACGGCGTCGAGTTTGGTGATCGGGAGGCATTCGGAAAGTTGCTGAGAGCCACCGGGCGGATCGAGGGGCTCGAACGAGTGCGGTTCACCAGCCCGCATCCCGCCGCATTCACGGACGACGTTATCGACGCAATGGCGGAGACAGACAACGTGATGCCCCAGTTGCACATGCCGCTGCAGTCGGGGTCCGATCGAATCCTGAAGCAGATGCGCCGGTCGTACCGCTCGGAGAAGTTCCTGGGCATCCTCGATCGGGTGCGGGCGAAGATTCCCAACGCTGCGATTAGCACCGACATCATCGTCGGATTCCCCGGAGAGACCGAGGAAGACTTTCAGGACACGCTTCGAGTTGTCGAACTGGCGCGGTTCGCGACGGCCTTCACCTTCCAATACTCAATTCGGGAGGGCACACCCGCGGCTACCATGCCCGACCAGGTGCCCAAAGCAATCGTCCAAGAGCGTTATGAGCGTCTGGTCGCTCTCCAAGATCGCATCTCGTGGGAAGAGAACACGAAGCTCGTCGGTCGGTCAGTGGAGGTGCTGGTGACCGCCGCCGACGGCCGAAAGCACGCCGAAACACATCGGCTGTCCGGTAGGGCGAAGGACAGCCGCCTCGTGCACTTTGATGTACCGCAGGGAAGCCAGACGCCTCGCCCTGGCGACGTGGTCACTGTCGTTATTAGTCAGGCTGCACCCTTCCACCTACTCGCGGATGCGCCCGACGGTGCGCCGTTGCACATTCGCCGCACCCGGGCCGGTGACGCGTGGGACCGGGCTGAAGCGGCATCCTGTGCTGTCCCAGTCTCGTCCGATGCGAATTCGGGAACCCAATCGGGCCGTGTCTCGTTGGGGCTTCCGGCCTTGCGGGTCGGGACGACCCCCATCTACGATCTCGCCGACGGTTTGCGCTGATTCATGGTCGGCCGATGATCTCCCTGGCGCCATGACGCTTGTTGTGATCGTGGGGGCGACGGGAACTGGCAAATCAGAGCTGTCGCTCTCGCTGGCCCAGCAGTTGTCGTCGCGCGGCCAGCCGGCTGAGGTGGTTAATGCCGACGCGATGCAGCTATACCGAGGAATGGATATCGGTACTGCGAAGGTGCCGGCTGGCGAACGACGGGGCATCCCGCATCACATGCTCGACGTGCTCGATCCCAGCGATGAAGCCAGCGTTTCCGACTACCAACGAGATGCCCGAGCAGCGATCGAAGCAGTCGAGAGCCGGGGCGCAGTGCCCATCCTGGTCGGCGGTAGCGGCCTCTACGTGTCGAGCGTTATCCACGACTTTCGTTTTCCAGGAACAGACCCGGCGGTCCGAGCACGCCTCGAGTCGGAGCTCACTGAGCTCGGCCCAGGGCTGCTGTACCGTCGCCTCCACGGGCTGGATCCCGAGGCGGCCGCGGCGATCGGTCCCGCGAACGGCCGGCGACTGGTGCGCGCGCTGGAAGTTGTCGAGATTACCGGCGCACCGTTTGGTTCTGGGTTGCCCGAAGGTGGCGAGCCGTGGCGCCCGACGGTGATCCTCGGTTTGCGGGCACCCCGAGAAGACCTCGTCGCAGCCCTCGGGGAGCGAGCGGAGCAGATGTGGCGGTCGGGCCTCGTTGCGGAAGCACAGACCCTTCGCCACGCTGGACTCGGAGTGACGGCCAGTCGCGCTATTGGCTACGCACAGGCACTGGCTCAGCTCGACGGAGAGCTCACTGAGGCGGAGGCGATCGATCAGACGGCCGCCCTGACGCGTCGATATGCCCGCAGGCAGGTGAGTTGGTTCCGGCGCTATCGCGACATCGCGTGGCTCGACTATGACGATCCCACCCGGAATGCGTTCGCGTTGAAGTCAACGCTGCAGGCCGCAGCGGGGACAGCAATGGGGGAGGATTGATTCATGGCAACCCTGAATTTCACCAAAGGTCACGGCACGGGCAACGACTTCGTTGTGTTCGCAGACCCCGAGGGCGAGATCGACCTGAGCGCCGCCCAAATCGCGGCGATCTGCGACCGGCACTTCGGGGTGGGCGCCGATGGAGTATTGAGGGCGGTCAAGTCAAGCAAAATTGCCGAGGGTGCCGCGGCGCTGAGCGAAGATCCCGCGGCGGAGTGGTTCATGGATTACCACAATGCCGACGGTTCTGTCGCCGAGATGTGCGGAAACGGCATCCGCGTGTTCGCCAGGTATCTGCTTGACAACGGACTCGCTGAGTTGGAGTCCGGCGGCACGCTGCCGATCGGAACTCGCAGCGGTGTGCGTGACGTGCAACGGAACGCGACCGGATTTCAGGCCGACCTCGGCCGGTGGGAATTGGCGGGTGGTGAACCCTTGGTGCGAGCACGCGAGCTTCACGTCGCCAGGCCCGGCCTCGGTATCAGCGTCGGAAATCCTCACGTCGTCGTGGCGCTGGCGAGCGACGAGGAACTCGACGGGGCCGACCTCTCGTACATTCCGATCATCGATCCCGAGCCGGCCGACGGCGCCAACGTTGAGTTCGTCGTGGCGGCCGAGCCGCTGGTCAAGGACGGCGTGGGACACATCAGAATGCGCGTACACGAACGAGGCAGCGGCGAGACGCTCTCCTGTGGCACCGGCGCCGTGGCCGCGGCGCTCGCGTTCCGCTACTGGGCTGGCGATGGCGCCCCTCACACCTGGAAGGTGGATGTACCGGGTGGCACCGTAGGAGTGCGAATGTTTCCCGCCGAGGACGGCGAGCACGTTTCGCTGAGTGGCCCGGCCGACCTCGTTTTCGAGGGCGCGCTCGAGGTCTAGGGGCTGGTGCGGCGTCGCGCACGAAGCAATCGATATCCCTTGCTCGTAGACGCCCGGACAAAACTGAACTCCTCAGGAAAGGCACTCTGGAGCCACCGGTGTAGGGAGTCGGAACCCAGATTGCGCTGAACGACAAGCCAAGCATCCGAGCCGGGCTCGAGGCGCGGAAGCCACCGCTCGAGCAACCCGTGGAGTTCGTTCTTTCCCACTCTGATCGGAGGGTTGGACCAGATCGTCGTGAACTCCACGGCCTCAGGGACCTCATCGGGAAGATGTGCGTTAATATTGCTTATGGACAATTTCGCGGCGTTCGCGCGCACCAGATCCAGTGCGCGCTCGTTGACGTCGACCGCCCATACCGTCGCATGAGGTGATTCGAGCGCCAGCGTGAGGGCGATCGGGCCCCAGCCGCATCCGAGATCCAGAAGGTTGCCTCCCGGTGGGGGCGTCGGAACGCCACTCAGCAGGACCTGAGTTCCGACGTCGATCCGCTCGGGACTGAACACACCATTGGCCGTCGATAGCTCACAATCTCGCCCCGCGATTCGCGTGCGAATAGTGCGCAGTTTGAGCTCACTCCAGGGTGACGATGAGAAGTAGTGCTCGCTGGCCATGAAGAAAACTTACCGAAGACGACCGAACTAGGGTTAACAACAATGACGACACACACACCAGAACCGGGGCCGGTCGGCCCCGAGACTCAGCGCAGCGACATCGATCGGGTGCTGGCCACCGACGGCGTGCGCTCGGCCGGCTATACGCGCTTCGGTACCGGCACCGGCACCGGCCTCGGCTCCGCCGTCGCCATCCAGGACGAGGCGCACTACGAGGGTGATCGCGATGGCGATCAGTTTGACCGTGACGACCGGCAGGCCCTGCGCCGTGTCGCCGGACTCTCCACAGAACTCCAAGACGTTACCGAAGTCGAGTACCGCCAACTTCGACTCGAGAACGTCGTGCTCATCGGCGTCTACTCGGGCGGCTCGGTTGAGGACGCCGAGAACTCGATTCGGGAGCTCGCGGCCCTAGCCGAGACCGCCGGCGCTGTGGTGCTCGATGGGCTCCTGCAGCGGCGCCCACACCCCGATCCGAGCACCTACTTCGGAAAGGGAAAGGCACTGGAGTTGCGGGATGTCGTGGCGGCTACCGGCGCGGACACCGTGATCGCAGACACCGAGTTAGCGCCTTCTCAGCGCCGTGCGCTGGAAGATGTGGTCGGAGTGAAGGTGATCGATCGAACCGCGGTCATCCTAGATATCTTCAGCCAGCACGCCAAAAGTAGAGAGGGCAAAGCCCAGGTCGAACTCGCCCAACTGGAGTATCTCCTGCCGCGGTTGCGAGGCTGGGGCGAGTCGATGTCACGGCAGGCTGGTGGCCAGGTCGGCTCCGGCACCGGCATGGGGAGCCGTGGACCCGGTGAGACGAAGATCGAACTTGACCGCCGCCGCATCCATACCCGTATGTCACGACTGCGCAAACAGATCAAGGGTTTTGCGCCGGCGCGAGAGGCCAAGCGCGCCAACCGTAACCGCTTCGAGGTTCCCAGCGTTGCCATCACGGGGTACACAAATGCGGGGAAGTCGAGTTT
>JBBQZJ010000005.1:0-18961 GCA_038207805.1 Actinomycetales bacterium
CTCCCCAACCATCTGGCGTAGCCAGTCGCTCCCGTCGTTGAGCCGTTCGGCACGGGCGAGCACGATTGCCAGCCCACGGGCTGCCGCTTCATCCTCCGCTCCGCTTGCCAACTCGGCAAAGACAGCGCTGGTGACGTCGGGCACGACCAAACCAATCGTGCGGCTGCGCGAGGTGCGCAACGAACGACCGGCATGGTTGGGCACGTAGGCGAGATCCCGAGCCGCGGCAACGACCCGCTCCCGGGTAGCGGGCGACACGCGAAGCGTTGTGTCTCCAGACAGCACCCGCGAGACAGCCGACGCTGACACCCCGGCACGTGCTGCGACGTCACTGATCTTCACCATTGCTCCGCCTGTCTACCACAGTCGCCAGTTTCGACGGATATCTTCTACCTTCGGCAACGAGCGCCGACGTTAGAAGCGAACGACTTCGTTCGACTCCATGGAACGGTAGAGCGCGGCGACCAGTTCGACGGTCTTGACATTGTCGCTAACCGAACTACGGGGTGTTGACCCGGTCGCGATCGCCTCCAGCACCGATCCCATTGTTCCGATGAAGGCATGGGGGAACCATCGTTGGGTAACCGGGTACACCAGCCAACCGTCCGTGCCAGCGACTGTGCTGGTCACCTCGAGGGTGTCGGGGCGACCGGTCGGATAGTCGTACATCAGGCCGAGCGTGCCGCGGATAGCGCCATCCGTTCCTTCTATCCGGAACTCGGCCGTGCTGTCGCCCCCCGGGTTCATATGGTTCGCGTAGACCATCGCCGAGGCACCGCCCGGGAACCGGTAGTTACTTGTTGTGCGCGTTTCACCGACCGGGTACTGCCCGGGTACCCGACCGCCATCGGCGTAAACCGATAGGGGCTCGCCGAGGAACCAGCGCACCGTGTCGTGGTAGTGAATCGAGTGCACCATGATCTCGAGGCGCTCCATGTTCTTCGTCCACTCCCACAGTCTCCAGTCCGAGAAGACATTGACGGACAGCGTGAAAGAGGTGAGCTCCCCGAGCCACCCGAGCTCAACCATCCGATGGGCAGCCGCGATGCCCTCGTCGAAGCGCAACTGTTGGTTGACGGCCGCGACGACCCCCGCCTCGGCCGCGAGAGCGGCCAGCTCGCGCGCTGTCTCCGGATTCTCGGTGAAAGGCTTCTGGGCGAGTATGTTCTTGCCCGCCGCCACAGCCGCCCGAAAGATCGGCGGCTGCTGCGCAACCGGAACCGCAATATCGACCACCCGCACGCGGTCATCGGCAAGCAGCTCCTCGAGGTTTTCATAGACCCGCGGGATGCCGTGGCGGGCCGCAACGTCGCGGGCTCGGTCGAGGTCGATATCGGTAATCCCGACCACTTCGAGCCCGGCCAGTTTGTAAGCCGGAAGGTGCTGGCCGTCCACGATGCCGCCTGCACCGACGACCGCGATCGGGAGCTTGTGCTCCTCGGGGACGACCAAGCGACAGTACTCGGAGATGTCGCTGAAGAGGTCGATCATGACTGCGCCCTCGCGGTTGCGGCATCCCGATATTTCACTGTCTGGAGGTGCTCACAGTAGAGCACAATCTGCTCGTCATCCGCCCGGAACACCTCGTACGAGACGGTGAACAGCCCCATGTCTTCGTACTTGGGTTCTTTGCGCAGGAGCGTGCGCATGGTGTAAATCGTGTCCCCGATGAACAGCGGCTTGATGAAGCGCAGGCGGTCGTAGCCGTAGCTGAATGTGTTCACGTTGTTGTGTGCCATCAGCCCCATGCCGTAGCCGAAGACCAAGGCGCCAGGAACGATTCGCCGGCCGAAGAGCCCCTCGTCGCGCGCGAAAATGTCGTCCGCCACATAGGGGTGAAGGTCAACGAGCATGCTGCTGAACATCATCACCTCGCCCTCCGAGATGGTGCGACGGATCGATCGATCGACCTCTCCGACCTCGTAGTCCTCATAGAGCTTGACGTCTTGGTTCCATACCGGAACGGCGTTTCGTGCCACCGGGTCGGGGTTAGGGTTCTTCACTTCGCTGCCTCCTGATTCTTAAATTCCGCACGGATTGCCTCGGTGTGCTCCCCGAGGTGAGGAGCGCCCCGCCCGTTCTTGAGCGGGCGCCCGTCAAATCGGACTGGCGCGCGAACGGTCTGGATGTCGACCGACTCCTGCCCGGACTCACTGGGGCGTGTCACCTTTTGGGTCATGTCCAGGGCGATGAAGCCGTCGTGCGTGACGAGGTCGGGGAGGGTGAGCACCGGAGCACACCAGACGTCCGCGGCATCCAGAATCGCCAACCAGTGATCGGTCGATTGCGTCGCGAGGTGCACAGCGAGAGCCCGGGTGATAGCGGTCTGCTCCGACCACCAGGTGTCGGGGTCGGTGTACTGCTCGAGCTCGGCCAGCCCGATGAGCGCGCCCAGCTCTGTGACGGAGGTCATCGCGATCGCGAGGTAGCCGTCAGCCGTGGGGTAGATACCGTACGGTGCCTGAAGAAACGCGTGCGCGGTGTTTCGTGTGCCGCGCTTGACCACAACCGTCGGGTCGCCGAGGTGGGCGCTCAGCAGTTCGAACTGAAGGTCGAGCATCGATTCGAGCAGGCTCGTGTCGACTCGGCCGCCAAGCCCGGTGCGCTCGCGGCGCAATAACGCCGCCGTGATACCGCTCGCCAGATGGATCGACGAGATGATATCCGCGAGCGCGATGCCGACCGGAACGGGCGGGTCATCCTCACTGCCGTTCAACCACGGCAGGCCCGAGAGCGACTGGGCGAGGAGGTCCTGTCCTGGGCGATCCTTCCACGGCCCCACTCCGCCGTACCCACTGATGCTGGCGTAGACGATGCCCGGGTTGATCGCTGCGACGGCCTCGTAACCCAGGCCGAGCCGCTCCATGATCCCTGGGCGGAAGTTTTGGATGATGACATCGGCCTTAGCGACGAGCGCGAGCACCCCCTCCAGGTCGTCCTCGCTCTTGAGGTCGGCCGCGTAGCTCTCCTTATTGCGGTTGGTGATATGGAACGACAGGGTGTCGCCATCCTTCATAATGCCCGCGAACGCGAGACGCCGACCGATATCACCGCCCTGCGGCCGCTCGATCTTGATCACCCGAGCGCCCAAGTCTCCTAGCCGGGTTGCGGAAAGAGGTCCCGCAAGAAACTGGCTGAAGTCGAGAACTAGGATTCCGTCGAGGGGCAGAGGGGTGCTCACGCGACATCCAGCGAGTAGGCGCGGCTGGCCGAGCGGAACAGGATGTCGTCTTGCTGCTCGGTTGTGAGCTGGCCGATGACCTCGCGCTGAGCGAGCCACACCCCGACGAAGTCACCGGCGAGAATCGACACGGGCCAGTCGCTACCGAGCATCACGCGATCGGAGCCGAAGTGGTCGACGACGTGATTGACGTAGGGCAGCCAGTCCTGCCAGATCCACTCGGCGCCGGAGGCGGTGTTGAGGCCCGAGAGTTTCACGCTCACGTTGGGCCGGGCGGCAACTTCCGCGATCAGCGAGGCCCACGGCTCCCACCCCTTGCCCGCAATGTCGGGCTTGGCCATGTGATCGAGCACGATTGTCAGCTCCGGATGCCGCCCCGCAAGCTCGGTGAGCATCTCAAGGTGCTCGGGCACGACGCTCACCACGTCGAGCGCGAGGCCGTGCTTGGCAAGCAACCGGAGGGAGGCATCCACCGAATCCTGCAGCAGCCAGCGCGGGTCGGCGTAGGTGTGATTGAGCACCCGCACGCCACGCACCGTCGGCGACAGCGCGTAGAGCTCGATCGCGGCGGCCGCTTCGGCGGCGCGGTCTAGCGGTGCCCAGGCCACCACGCCACGCACTACCGGCACGCTCGCCGCCACCGAGAGCATGTAGAAGGTGTCCTCGTAGGTGTCGGCGGCCTGCACCAGCACCGTGGTGGTGATGCCCGCCGCCGTCACGTCGGCCGCGACATCCTCTGGACCAAAGTCGGAGTTCAAGGGCGGCACCGCGCTGAGCCAGTCGTAGCTTCGCTCCGAGGGCTTCCAGAGGTGCTGATGCGTGTCGATCATCTGGGCGGGCTGGTACAGGTCAGTCATTTCTCACTCCCGGTTCGGCGGTTCACTAGATAGATATGGACAAAAGCGATGACGACCTCACCGCGCTGGTTCACGACCTCGACCTGCTCCTCGGCGATTCCGAAAACGTCGGGCTGCTTCGCGTGCTCGCGTAGCGCAACAATCTCGCTGCGCGACGTGATCGTGTCGCCGATGTGCACCGGGCGGATGAACCGCACGCGGTCATAGCCGTAGCTCATCGCCTGCTCGTTGATCTCGCCGGCGAGCATGCCAACCGCCATTGAGAGGATGAGTGTGCCGTGCGCCATCCGCTGGCCTCCGGGCAGCGACTTCGCGAACTCGGCATCCATGTGGTGCGGAAAAAAGTCTCCGGTCTGGCCGGCGTGCAGCACGATGTCCGCCTCGGTAACAGTGCGACCATGGCTACGTCGGGTCGAGCCCTGCACGTACTCCTCGAAGTAGGTCACGCGACCCCCTCCGGCTGCCTCAGGTGAAGTTCGGGTAGGCGCTCGATCGCGTCGAGCACAACGTCGTCGACCCGGTGGGCGAGCACAGCATCACGCACGAGGTGCGAGAGCGCCAACTGAAGATCTGGCCATCCAGCCACGCGGGGGCGAACCCACGCTCGCTCGAGGGTGCGCAGCGTGTTGCGGAAGAACCCGTGCGTCGCAGCATTGTTCGCCCCGTTTCGCCAGGCGCGGAGGTTGCCGGGCTGACCGCCGCCCTCCGTGTACGGACCGCTCTGCACGTCGGCGCCGGCCAGGGTTGCGGCGACTGCGAGCGCAAGTTGTGGATGCTTCGTGCTCGCCGACACCGATATCCCGGCACCGCCAAGCGTCGATCCCGTGCTGAGCCCATCGAAGGAGGGGATGTCGTCGTAAGCGAGCAGCCGAGGGCGGAAGCCGGGCCTCGAATAGTTCGTATAGCCGAATAGCGCGACACCCACGCTGTAGTTTCTGTCGTCGGAGACCAGCGCTTCCGCGACATCGATCGGGTTGGCGTCGGCGCACCACGCGGGCACGGCATCCGACAGCTCGATCATGAATTCGAGAACCTCGCCCGCGACCGCTCGATCAAGGAAGGGACCAGACCCGACGAGAGATTCGGCCAACGGAGCGCCACGCTGGGCTAGAAGAGTCGCGAAGGTACTGAACGCGTCGACCGGCTTATACGGCCAGAGCACGACTCCGGTGCGCGCCAGTTCGAGCGCGTCACTCCAGTACACGGGCGCACCGTCTGCACGATCCGGGCGGAAGGCACTCACCTGCGCCGCCGCGTCGAGACCCAGTGCCCACTGCGCGTCACGGTAGCGGTAGGACTCGTGGGATCGTCCGACACTCTCCCGGGCGAGGTCATCGAAGCCCGGGACCGCATCGAGTGCGAGGAGCGCGCCGGCCTCGACGGCATCCGGAACGTGCGGGTGATCGATGACCATGACGTCGAACTCCCGCGCGAAGTCTGCGACATGCTGGTCGCCGAAAGCCAGCAGGGAGCGAGCCTCCCACTCGATCGTGACCCCGTGACGTTCCACGAGTAGCGAATCGGAGGCGCGCAGGCCGTCGACTCCGCGCGGATGATCCCAGGTCATCCCCTTCAGGACTACGGGCGGACTGCTAGGCATCGTCGACACAGCTACACCCTATGGTTAATCGATTTACCATGTCAACACACGGAACTCTCGATTTACAGGATGCGGTGGCGGTCCCAGACCGCCCGCAGCGACTGCCCTGCCAACAGTTCCGCCAGCACGGTCGACTCACCCGCCGCACGAAGCCGAGCGACCGCCAGTACGTCCGCCTCCCGCTCGCGAGGTATCACGACTACCCCGTCGTCGTCAGCGATCACCAAGTCGCCGTCCGCGATCTGCACACCACCGATCGTGACGGTCTCGCGGGTGTCGACGATGTCCATTCGGGCGCGGTAGTCGATCGGGCGGTGGGATCGCGAAAACGCTGCAAAGCCGAGTCCTGCGATCTTGGCGGCATCGCGCACATTTCCGTCGGTTACGACACCGACGGCTCCCGCGCCGATCGCTGCCGCGCTGAATAACTCGCCCCAGAAGGCGGATTCGTTGCTTTCCCCGGTCGCGATCACCGCGACTTCCCCCCGCTGCAAACCACTCAGGTAGTCGATTGAGCGGCCGTACGGGTCATCGGGTCGGTCCTGGGAACTGGGGGCGAACCGTGCGGTAGCGGCGCGGCCGAAAGCACGGGATCCGGCGACGACCGGTGACAGCCGAGAATTCAGCACCTGGGCGCGCAGCCCGCAGGCGTCCAGTGCGTCGCTGACCATAGCCGAGGTGAGACGCTCGTCGCCCGGCAGTTCCTCGAAGACCGCCATCAGTCGGTGTGGAAGATTTCGGGGATCTCTTTCCACCACTCGCCCTCCGCACGATCCTCGACCGGGCGCTGAAGCGGCTTGCACACCGCCCACCACTCCTGGGTAACGGGATCCTCGCCCATCGCAGCCATATCGCCGTCGAAGTCATCGCCGTCATACTCCAGGTAGGAGAACAGGAGTTCGCCATAGCGGTAGATCGAATAGTTGACGATGTGGCTGGCCGAGATCCGCTCGAGCACAGCGGGCCACACCGCTGCGTGCAACTCTTCGTACCGCTCTACGCTCTCGGGTGGCAAGCCAATTACCGACGCTATGCGTTTCATGCGTTTACTCCTCTGTGTGATTCGTTCAGTTGTTCCGCGAGCCAGCCCATGCCCTCGCGCACGTCGCACGCTTCGTGTGCCACACGGCCGCTGTCTTGTGATTCGTCGATGGGAGCGTGAGTGACGACATCCTCGACGACCTCACCTCCCGCTTCACGCAGTCGTGACGCAAGGGGGTGGGAGTGCGCTGTCGCCTGGTTCGGGATGACCGAGTCGGCAGGCGACCACGCAATGCGAACGCGCACCCGCGCGAGGCTGCTCAGATAGTCGAATGGCGAGCGAGCGTTGTACTCGCGGGGCAGCTCCTTGGGTGTGCCCCCCACCTCGGTAGCGATCAGCTCGGCAAGGCCCGGGGTGCCATCTGGCGACTCGATCCCGGCGAGATCATGCGCCCACTGAGCGAGATCCACGATCGGGTTGGCGGCCCACGCGGCAACGACGCCCTCCGGATGCTGTCCGGCAAAGACGAGTGCTTCGAGTCCCCCCATCGAGAGCCCTCCGGCGCCGATCTTGGTAAGCCCCCATCCGTCGCGCAGTGACTCGCTCAGGGACCACACCGCGTCGAGGTGGGCTTTCCATGCGAGCGAAACGCCATCCAGAATGCGACCCCGCGATCGGGGCGCGAGAACCGCCAACCCGAGCTCCTCTGCGCTCGAGGCAGCACCGGTCAGGGGTCGCGTGAGGTAGTCACCGTCGGTCCCGCCGTGCACGACGAGTTCGGGCCGAGATCCGAACGGGTGGAACAGCACCACCAGCCCGCGCACTGCCCCGTGCGGTACGACGAGAAGATACTCCCGCAGCGCGCCATCAGCGTCAGCGACGCTCAGCGGGTGGATGCCCGGGACTAGGTCATCGGTCACAAGATCTCCACGGTCGCATTCTCGATCGCGTCCCAGTCGTAGACAACGCCCAACCCCGGTGTCGTGGGCGCGTACGCATATCCGTCCCTGATGTCGAGTGGCTCCGCCAAGCCGAAGGTGAAGTCGTCCATCGGGTACAACAGCTCGAACCATCCGGTGTTGCTCATTGCCAAGGCCGTGTGCAGATTCGCGAACTCGAGCGGGTGATAGATCGCCGTGTGCAGTTCGCACGTCATACCAAACGCCTCCGAGAGTCTGGCGACTTTCAGCGCAGCGGTGATGCCGCCGCGCCAGGACGCGTCGGTCCGCACGATGTCGACGGCACCGCTGGCGATGAATTGCGCCGTGAGATGGCTGCCGCCGGCAATGGTCTCGGTACCCGCGATCGGGATGTCGAGCTTCTGTCGCAGCTTGATGTACGACTGCATGTCGTAGTCGTAGAACGGCTCCTCGAACCAGAGGTAACTCAGCGACTCGAGCACGCGACCGACCCGTAGCGCTTCCTCGTAGCTGTGTGTCGCCACGGGGTCAGCCATCAGCGGGAAGTCGGGACCGACGGCCTCTCGAACCGCGGCGTACACCTCGAGATCGAGCGCTGCGGGTGCGGGCGGATGCACCTTATAGCCGCGGATGCCCCGCGCTTTAACCTCGAGCGCCTGGGCCGCGTATTCCTCGGGCGTGCTGAGGAACATCGAGCTCACGTAGAGCGCACGACGGTCGGCCGCCGTGCCGATCAGCTCGTGAATCGGGAGCCCGGCGCGGAGTCCGGCGATATCCCAGCACGCGACGTCGAATGGTCCGTAGGCGTAGATGGGCGAATGGTTCCAGCGCCGATCGAACCAGCGGAACTCCTGCGCGTTCTGCTCCCGCGCCATCGGATTGCGCCCCAAGAAGAAGGGTTTTACCTGAGCGAAAGCGCGGGCCGTGATCGTGGCATCCAGCCCGCCCGAACCGAACGAGACGCCCGTGAACCCCTCGTCGGTCTTCACGGAGACAACGACGACCTCCGGATTGATGCCGCCGCGAAGCTTGGCGCCATCGACGGCGTCGCCGGCGGGACCTTCCAGCTTGCTGGGGCTGCAGGCCCGGATCTCGATGTCGGTGATCTTCATTCGTTGCCAGTTCTTTCTTGTCAGTCAGCCAGCGCGGCTGCGAGCTGAGCAGGTGGTCCGTCCACCCAGGTCTCTTCGAATCCGACACCCGGCAGGGCCGGCGCGTGAGTGTTGCCCGCGGCATCAACATCCGATGGGCGCTTCACAGGGTTCGAGTCAATGAGCGACTCGTAATAGGTCGTATTGCTAATTGACATGCACAAATGGCGGTTGGCGACCCCGGGGCCGTGAACCTCTGCCCTGAGCAGGAAGGCGTCAGCCAGGTGTGCCGTGCGCATTGCACCAGTGAAACCGCCACGCAGGCCGGTGCTTGTGCGCACCGCGGCGGCGCACCCGGTTGCGATGAAGTCGGCGGTCTTCATGTGCGATCCCTCGGCGACTTCGGCGACGATCAGCGGCACGTCGACACGCTCGGCCAACCAGGAGTAGGCGGTCACGCTGAACTCGCGCATCGGCTCCTCATACCAGAGGTAGTCCGCGGCGCTGAGCGCCTTTCCGAGATACGTGGCGTCGAGCAGGTCGAAGCCGGCCGACCCGTCGTACATCAGCGGGACATCCGGGCCAACGTGCTCGCGCAGCGCCTCCGAGAGCCGGGCATCCCGGTGTGCGTCCCCCCAGGCGTGCAGCTTGATTGCGGTATAGCCGAGCTCTAGGCACTGGTCGGCGACGTCGAGGTATTCCTCGATCGAGCCGAAGGTGACCGTCGAGGCATAGGCGGGTATCGACTCCCGGTACGAGCCGAGGAGCTGGTACACGGGCATCCCGGCCGCTTTGCCCGCAAGATCCCATAGGGCAACGTCGATCACGCCCTGCACGAAGACGGGAAAACGATCGATTCGGTCCAGTTCCCAAATGCGTTCCCACAGAAACTCTCGGGCTATGGGATCTCGACCGACGAGCTCCGCCCGGATGCGACGATCCACGACATCCTGCAGCATCGCTCCACGCAAGGCGAAGGCGATCCCCGAGACACCGGTGTCGGTGCGAATCACCAGCCAGGCGCCATCCGCCTCGGGCTCAGAGCCGGGTAGCCCGGCCCGCCAGACGAACGGCGGGTCGTAGACGGGAACGGTGACCCGAACGACGTCTACGGAGGTGATGATCACTGGATGCTCTCTCTCTGAGGTAGGGGGGCGTCGGAGTCGATGAGTCCACCGGAAGCGAGGTCTGCCCACAGCGCGTCTGGGATCGGGAAAGACGAGAGCTCGTCGTTGCGGAGCACTTGCTCGGCGGAACGCGCACCGGTGCACACCGTCGTAACGGCCGGATGGCCGAGTGCGAACTGAAGGGCGGCCGCCGGTAGGGGCACTCCGTGAGCTTCGCAGACGTCGGCTAACGCGTTAACGCGCGCGATAACTGATGCCGGGGCTGGAGCGTAATCGTAGGTAGCCTCGGCGCGGGGGCGCTCTCGCGCGAGAAGACCGGAGTTAAACACCGCGGCGGCGACGATCGAGACGCCACGAGACAGTGCCGCGGGAAACAGATCATCAAGCCCGCCTTGCTCGAGCAGGGTGTAGCGCCCCGCGCTCATCACCACGTCAAGATCGGTGTTCAGCACGAAGTCAGCGAGCATCGCCGTCTGGTTCATCCCAGCGCCATAGGAGGCAATGACCCCTTCCCGGCGAAGACCGTCGAGCGCAGGAAAGGCACCACTCATGGCCTCGCCGTAATGCTCGTCGGGGTCGTGGACAAAGACAATGTCGACGTGTCCGACTCCCATCCGCTCCAGGCTCTGCTCGAGCGATCGGCGCACCCCGTCAGCCGAGTAGTCGTCGTGCCGCACGACGTCGGACAGCACAGCGAAACCTCCGTCGTCGGGCTGAACACCGCGCGGATTCTTGACGAGTAGGCGGCCGACCTTCGTCGACAGGATGTAGTCGTCCCGCGGCTTCGTGCGCAGAAATTCTCCCAAGCGACGCTCCCCGAGACCTACGCCATAGTGCGGTGCTGTGTCGTAGTAGCGCACCCCGCGCGACCACGCGGCTTCGAGCGCCTCGAACGCGTCCTTGTCAGAAACCTCACGTCCCAGATTGGCTAAGGGCGCCATACCGAAGCCGTACGCACCCACTCGAAGGCCACCGCGACCGAAGGCTCTGTCGATCATCGTCGCTCCACATCAATGCTCGAGGCTTGTCCAGCCGTGGCCGTTTGGGAACACCCATTCGTCGATCGAAGAGGCGAGCATCTCCGACCCCGCACCCGGTGCCGTCGGCGCGCGATAGCGACCGTTCACCACAGATGCCGGCGTCACGAAGTGTTCGTGAAGATGATCAGCGAACTCGATCATCCGACCATCCAAAGACCCCGATACCACGACGTAGTCGAACATCGCCAGGTGCTGCACGGTCTCACACAGACCCACGCCACCGGCATGCGGTGCGACCGGAATTCCAAACTTCGCGGCGAGAAGCAGGATCGAAATGTTCTCGTTCACCCCTCCGACCCGGCACGCATCCATCTGCAGCACAGCGAGCGACTTCGCCTGAAGCATCTGCTTGAAGATGACGCGGTTCTGAACGTGCTCGCCGGTAGCAACCGGCATGGGGGCAAGGCGACGAGCGATTTCGGCGTGCCCGAGCACATCGTCGGGACTCGTCGGCTCCTCGATCCAGGCGAGATCGAATTCGGCGAGCTGGCTCATCCACTCGACAGCCTCGTCGACATCCCAGCGCTGGTTTGCGTCAACGGCAATGCGGATGTCGGGGCCCACGGCCTTCCTGGCCAGAGCGAGCCGGCGCTTGTCATCCTCGATGTCGGCGCCCACTTTGAGTTTGATCTGCTGAAACCCGTCAGCGACCGCCTCTCGAGCCAGCCGCTCCAGCTTCTCGTCGGTGTAGCCGAGCCACCCGGGGCCGGTTGTGTATGCGGGATACCCGTCCGCCAGCAGCGCCGCGGCTCGCCCTTCGGCGCCCTCGCGACCACGACGCAGGATGTCGAGCGCCTCATCGCGAGTCAGCGCATCGCTCAGGTAGCGAAGGTCGATGGCCTCGACGAGCTCCTCCGGCGTCAGAGACGCGAGGTGTTGCCACAGCGGCTGTCCGGCCCGCTTGGCTCTGAGGTCCCAGAGGGCGTTGATGACCGCACCAATCGCCATGTGCATGACGCCCTTCTCGGGCCCCAGCCAGCGCAGCTGTGAGTCGTGAAGCATCTCGCGCCAGGTCGCCCCCATGTCAGCCAGCAGCTCCTCGACGTTCCTGCCCACAAAGCGCGAGGCAAGCACCTCAATCGCGTTGGTCTCGATGTCGTTTCCTCGGCCGATGGTGAAGACAAAACCCGTGCCGGTGAGTCCGTCATCGCTGTCGGTGCTCACCTGCAGATAGGCGGCCGAGTAGTCGGGATCTGGGTTCATGGCATCCGATCCATCAAGAAAAATGGACGTCGGAAAGCGAATGTCCAGTGTCTGGATGCTCGTGATGGTGCTCATGATTCTTTCTCGCGTGAAAGTGACTACGGATGAAGCGGAGGGTTAGCTCTTCACCGCCCCAGCGAGCACCCCTCTCACGAGCAGTCGAGACGACAGGAGGAAGATGATCAGGATCGGCACGGCCACCACGAGGCCCGCGAGAGCGATCTCCGGTCTGCCGATCACGCTCTGTTGGGCGCCATTGCCGGGGTTGAGCGCCGGCGTCGAGCTAAACAGAATGCCGAGACCCACCGGCAGTGTGTAGTTGACTGCCGAGCCGAGCAACACGTACGGAAGGAAGTAGTTCACCCATGCCGCGCTGAAGCTGAAGAATGCCAGCATCCCCAGCAGGCCCTTCGACAACGGCAAAGCGATCAAAAAGAACGTCTTGAATTCCCCGGCACCATCCATGCGCGCTGCTTCGTAGATGTGATCCGGAATGGAGGTCGAGAAGTAGATGTAGGCGAGAAAGACCCCGAACGGATAGAACGAGCTTGTCAAGATGACCGCAGCAGGCGTGTCATACAGCCCGGCTTTCGAAATCTCGATGAACAGCGGCAATACGAGCGCCACTGGGGGAACGATCATCGCTACCAAGGTCGTGATCAACATCGTTCGCTTCAGCGGGATGGCCGTTGCCGCGAGCGCGTAACCAGCGAGGATCGCGGTGATGCAGGAGATTCCGACGATTGCGATTGTGTAGAGCACTGAGTTCACCAGCCACTGGACGATTACACCGTCTTGGAACGTGAGTAGGTGCTCCCACGCGATGCCGTAGTTCTCGAAACTCCCGAAAGAGAACGGCGGGTCGTCGTTTAGCTGCACCGCCGTCTTGGACGGAGCGATCATGAGCCAGATCATCGGGATGATACTCAAGGCTCCATAGGCCACCAACGTGACCCACACCACGGTGCGGCCAACTCCTGCGGCGGGCCTCGGCTTGCTTCGATCGTGCCGAGCGGCCTTTGCGGCACTTGACAGTTCTTCGTCCATCGCGACGGTTGTCATTTTTCTTCAACTCCAATGCCCTCGAAGAAGTCGGTTCTGAAGATCACGAAGATAGCCGCGATCATGCACACCACCAGCAGCATGAGAGAGAGAGCGGCGGCCGCACCGAGGTTGTTTGACTGGAACGCGAAGCTGTAGCTCAGCTGATTCAAGGACCAGTTAGACGCCAGACCCGGATATACCGACGCCGAGATCAGTTGCGGCTCCACGAACACCTGGAGCCCGGCCGCAAAGACGAGGATCCCCATGTAGACGAGGTACTTGCGGATGAGCGGCAGCTTGATGCTCCACGAGATCTGCCACGCGTTCGCTCCGTCGATGCGGGCGGCCTCGAGGATATCGTCTGAGATCGATTGGAGGGAACCGTACTGCACGACGATCCAGTTGCCGGCCCCCACGAAGAAGGCCATGACGACGAATATCCAAGCGAGGTTCGGGGCGCGCCAGATCTGGCCCCCCTCGGTGATGCCGATCGCCTTGAGGAGGTCTTGATACGGGCTCAGCGTGGGCTCGAGCAGGAAGTACCACACGAGCACAGCTGTCGCCCCGGTCATGGATGCCGGAACGATGTAGGTGAGGCGCAAGGGGAGGTTCCACCGGCCCTGCACCGTGTCGAGCAGCAGCGACATCAACGCGACGACAATCAGCATCGCAGGCACATAAATGGCCAGAAAGATTCCCACGTTAACCAGCGCCGGCAGGAATCGAAAATCCTGGAGGGCGTTCAGGTAGTTCAGGGGACCGCCCCCGGGGTTGAGTACGGATTTTTCGAGCGAGGTGAACCCGGCGACGATCACCGGCACAACCCCAAAAGCTACGAGCAACGCGACGTAGGGCGCAATCATGATCGCGCCCGCGATGCGGCTGTTTCTCTTACTAATCGACCGCGACACTGCGACCCCTTCGTTCACAATGGATGTTGGGTGCCAGGGCCTGAGCCCCAGCACCCAACATTTGCATCTTCGGTGCTACTTGGTTTCTACCGTGTATCCGGATCCCGGAGCAAGGTTCTGCAACGACACCGCATAGTCATTCAGGGCTTGCTGCAACGAAGCCCCACCGTTGATCCCCGCCTGAAGCACGGTACCGATCTGAGCGACGAACGCGAATCGCACTGGTCGGTCGACCTGTGAGATTTTATTCGCGCCAGCGGCCATGGCCGGGTAGGGGTTAGAGGCGTAGTACGGGTCAGCAGAGATGCGTGCCTCCCACAGCTTGTTCGCCGGGCCGTAGGCCGGGAACGTGGGCGTGGTCTCCAACTGCGCCATGACATCTGACGTGGTCATCCAGACTGCTGCATCGGCCGCAGCCTGCGGGAATGCCGAGTGCGAGGAGACCGTGAAGACTCCACCACCCCAGGCGCCCGACCAGTCGTCATCGCCTGAACCCCACGCGGGCATGTTCGCCGCGGCGATTTCGCCCGCGGGAACGGCCCAAGACGCTTCGGGCTTGATGACGAAGTCACCGAACCACGACGGGCCGAGGGTCATCGCAACCTTGTTCTGCTTTGCGACGTCTGCGATAAAGCCAGCATCGAAGCTGGAGCGGTTGTCTAGCACGCCGGCATCGAGAAGCGGCTGCACGAGCTTGGCAACCCGGGTGCACTTCGGGTCATCTGGCGCGATTCGAACCACGTTGGGTGCCGTGATGTCTGCCAACGGGCATTCACTCGACTGGAGGTACATCGCGTAGTAGCCTTGATCGCCGATTGCTCCGGCGGAATAGCCGGTGCCCTCGAGCTGCAGTGCTGTGGCTGCAAACTCCTCCATGGTCGTCGGCACAGTGAGGCCTAGTTCATCGAAAATCCTCGTGTTGTACCAGAGCACACCATTTGCGAGGTCGTTCTTCAGGCAGTAGTAGACGCCGTCGAAGAGGCAGTCGCTGTTGCCCTCACCGAATCCGTCGAAGATGTCCTGCGAAACGAGGTCCGTAAGGTCTGCGGCGTAACCGTTGCTCGGGTCAAGGAACTGCGCGGTGTCGGCCGCGGTGCCGAAGATGATGTCCGGCCATCCCTTGTTGGCTCGGTTGGCCAAAGTGATCTTGGTCTGAGCGTCGGCCTGGGCGATGACTTCAATCTTGATGTCAACTTCGCCTTCCATCAGCTTCTGGTACGCCTCAGCCTGCGGAACGCGAGGGGTATCAACCCAGAAGAGGAGCGAGGGCTTGGCGTCCGGTGCTGGGGCGCTGGCCGCACATCCTGTGAGACCGAGGGCCGCCACCGCTACCGCGGCGACTGCCACTGTTATTCGATTCATTGGTGCTTCCTTTCATGCCGTGAAGGAACGAAAGAAAGCTTCTTCGCTCCGAGGTGATTGTTATGCTACATGATTTCTTGGAATCCTATACACTATTTTCACGCCGCCTCGACGACTCATCCGGACCTGTCCGGAGTTCGTTGAGGCGTCAGCCTAATTCCTCGACGACGAGCGCACGGAGCACACATGTCGGAACTAACCGGCCTCACGGCCGTGATAACTGGGGCCGGTTCCGGTATCGGTTTGGCGACCGCACAAAATTTCGCCGCCGCCGGCGCTCGGGTCTACGGACTCGACCTTGAGCGCGGCGCAATGCAGGGCGTTGCGGAATGGATCTCCTGCGACATTGGATCATCCGATTCGGTCGCCAGCGCGTTCTCGACCTTGGTGAACGAAGTCACGGTGCTCGACATCCTCGTCAATAATGCTGGCATCGGTGCCGTGGGCACGGTGGAAGACAGCATCGATGAGGACTGGGAAAGGGTTCTCAACGTCAATGTTGTTGGGATCGCCAGGGTGACCAAAGCCGCACTGCCCCTGATGCGCGCAAGCAAAGCTGCCTCGATCGTCAACACCTGCTCAATCGCCGCGACCGTCGGACTCCCTCAGCGCGCAATCTATTCGGCCAGCAAAGGCGCTGTGCAGTCGTTGACCCTCGCGATGGCGGCCGACCTGATCCACGAGGGCATCCGTGTTAATTGTGTCAATCCGGGCACGGCCGACACTCCGTGGGTTGCGCGATTACTCGACCTCGCGCGCGATCCCGCTGCCGAACGCAGCGCCCTAGAGCAGCGCCAGCCGAGCGGGCGCCTCGTCACTGCCGTTGAAATTGCCAGCGCCATCCGTTTTCTCGCCAGCCCCGACCAGCGATCGATAACCGCAACAATCCTCGCAGTCGACGGCGGTATGGACGGCCTGCGAGTGCCAGCACGCTAGCGCCGGTCCGCTGAGGCGCACTCGACCGCATATACGATTGGCGAGCCCACCTCGTTTACCAGTTGGGCACGCTGCAGAAGGGCAAAAGACTATGGCACGAGACTCGGACCGCCGTACCGGGGCGAGCCCGCGACGCCTCGTGCTCGCCGATGGCACCTATGACGCCATCAAGGCCATGATCCTCGACCACGAGATCTCTCCTGGCGAGCACGTCGGAATCGACGAATTGTCTCGGGATCTCTCCGTCTCTCAGACACCGGTTCGCGAAGCTCTGGCTCGGCTGGAAGCCGACGGACTCGTGATCAAGATCCCGCTGCGCGGCTATCAGGCGACCGACCTGCTGTCGGTGCAGCAGTTCGACGAGTTGTTTCAGTTCCGCGCTCTCATCGAGCCGTGGGCGGCATCCGAAGCTGCGCGTCGCAGCACTCGGCGAGACATCGAGGCGCTCGAGGCGGAGTTGCACAGGGCCGACCAGATGTCACAGGGCGGGTCTTCGTCGAACTATGCGGGATTCGTCGAGCACGACACACGCTTGCACGCTCTGGTCGCACATGCTGCCGGTAACAGCTTCGTCGAGGATGCGTTCATCCGCACGCGCTGTCACATGCACCTTTTCAGGGTCTATAAGGCATCCATCGGCATCGAAGGCGACGATGAGGCGGCCGGTGGGTTCGTCAAGGATATGTTCGCCGAGTATTACGAGAGTGGCCAGAAACCGCTCGCGCTATCGGAGCACGAAGCAATTGTGTCCGCAATCGCGACCGGGAATGGCGAGGGTGCTGGCACGCTGATGCTGCACCACATCGAGTCATCCCGCCAGCGTTTCATCGCCGCAGTGGAAGCCCTCAACGCGAAGGCTTGATCCGCTATCGCAGGCGCCGGCTAGTCCAGTCGACGCGGCCGGATGATCGGTGCCCAGTCGCGAGCCCGTGACCACGGCGTCTCGTAGCTCGGCGTGTTCACATACCGCTCCATGGTGGCGTGGATGCGCGCACTAGATCCGGCCGCGAGCCTCACCTCGAACCATCTGCCGCCCACCTGCACAGACTCGCCACCGGTCACGGAAACAGTCCCAAACCGGTGCTCACCGAACGACCCGGCTTGCACGACTACGGTCCGGGCAGCGAGGGGGTCAAGATTCACTAGCTCGAGTTCGACGAAGTCTGCTCCGATCGCGGTAACCAGTGCTGCGACGTCGGCCGGCAGCCCGGGTCGCTTCTCCACACCGTCGTAGTAGCGCACGGTCGCGTGCTGAAGACCACCATGGGACAGGTGCATCGGAGCGCCCCACATGAGTTGCACCAGTGACTCGAAGTAGACGGGATTGAACTCCTGCCAGATGTGAATCGCGTACCCATCGATTTGGAGATCGAGCGCTTCGGTGTGGCCGTCAATGTGGTGGATGCTGCCGAATCCGGCCGGATCGCCGTCGGCCGACCTCATCCTGCGCAGCTGCTGATCGATCAGCGCGATGTTCGCCTCGAGAGCTCGTTCGGGGAACCCCGGATTGGTGCCCGTTATGTAGGTGAACCACGCTGGCGTGTTGACGTTGAAGTGTTTCGCCGACAGCGGGACGACCGGATACCCGACGCTCGTCCAATCTGAATCGCCATGTATGCGCTCGACTCGGGCACGATCCTCCGCGGCGAGGCTCCTGGCCCACAGGTGAATTGCGTAGAGGGGATTCGGCGCGCGATAGTCGGTCCATCCACTGTCGAAGTGCTTCTGGGGCACGACCCATGAGCCGGCCTCGTCATGACCGAGCTCGAAGTTCGCGTCGAGCTGTTGTCGCACCAAGGCCAGGTGCGAAGGGTCACCAGTGAGCAGTAACGCATTGACACCGGCGTTGAGGGTCGGCTCGATGATCGTCAGGAAGCCGTGCGGCCAGCGCCAGCCGTAGTGGCCGCCCCACCACTTTCCGTCGAGGTACTCGCCCACCTCGCCAGACAGTCCCACGTTGTCGGGCAGGATGCCACCGTTGGCATCGGCCCGCTGCTTCCACCGCGCGATGTAGTCAACGACCCAGGTGCGGAGCCCCTCGTCGCCGGAGTACATGAAGGCGTGGGCCATCTGTCCGGTCGCATTCATGTTGAGCGGTACATCCCCGCGGGTAGTGCGCTGGTTCATCTTCTCGATGATCTCCGCGAACACGTCATCGTCGTGCCACGGCGTCGTCGATGCCGGGAAGGCAACGCCCGTGAGATCTTCGAACGGCGGATGGTAGCCGTCGAGCACCCCGCGGTGCGTTCCGAGGTCTTCGGCCGTGACGACGAACCGGGGGCCGCGGCTCCCCGCCTGAGCGGATCGAATGATCCCGAGCTCCGGGTCGTAGTTGGGGGCTAGAGGATCCTCCCCCGTATACATTCGGGCGAACCGGTCGGCCCGCTGCCGGTCGACAAGGGAGTCGGGCTTGGTCAGTCCAAAGAAGTAGTGGAAGAGGTTGGCCTCGCCGTGATGCATCCAGTCGTAGTAGCCATCGAACTCGCGCTCGATCTGCCCATACTGTGTCCACTGCCAGGTGATCGAGTCCCACATCTGGCGGGCAAGCTGATACACGGCTTCGTCGCCACTAATGCTGTAAAACAGCGCCAGGTATTGAAACGCTTCGTAAGGATCGTCGGAACCATCCATGCCCGGCCACTCATCGCGCCAGATTAGGGTGCCGTCGTCGCGGGTGTAGCGGGCTACGAATTCGGGAGCCGCGGCC
>JBBQZJ010000006.1:0-18355 GCA_038207805.1 Actinomycetales bacterium
GGCACAGAGCTGACACGCACTACTTTTCAATTGAACCTTTTTGCTGATGCCGTCATTGAGGGGGGCTATCTGGAAGCAATCATCGACCACGCGGGCGATACGCCCCTGGGGGCGGCACCGGATGTACGGCGCATGCTCGTGCCCATTGGCCCAGTGGCCGTGTTCGGCTCGAGCAACTTTCCGTTCGCGTTCTCAGTTCCAGGCGGCGACACTGCTTCTGCTCTCGCGGCGGGCAATCCTGTGATCGTCAAGGCTCACAGCTCGCATCCACTCACCTCACGGGCAGCATTCAATGCCATGCAGGAAGCAGCGCACGCTTATGGCGCCCCTGCTGGCACACTTGGCATTGTTTATGGGCAACGTGCCGGAGCCACCCTCGTCGCCGACTCCAGGGTTGCCGCAGTGGGCTTCACCGGATCGCTGTCCACGGGCCGCATCCTGTTGGACATCATTGAACGGCGCGAGCGTCCTATCCCCTTCTACGGCGAGTTGAGCAGCCTCAACCCGTTGATCGTGACGGCCGGGGCGATCGAGGCGCGCGGTGATGCCATTGCCGACGGACTATTCGCTTCCTTTACGGGCTCGGCGGGACAGCTTTGCACCAAGCCGGGCATCGCGTTCATCCCACGGGATGCTGACGAACTGGTCGAGACCCTAGTCGCCCGCGCTACGGATGCCCCAGCCCAACCGCTCCTTAACGAGCGGATCTTCAACGCCTTCGGGGAGATTCGTCAGCGTCTCCTGACCGAAGGTCGCGCACGCGTGCTCGTTGAACCGCAGGTAGGCATGGATGGTTTTTCGCTAACACCTGGCATCCTCGAAATCGACGCCACAGAATTGCGTGAATCCAGCACGGAAGAGGCGTTCGGCCCGCTGATTGTCATCGTTCGCTATTCCCAACTTGGCGAAGTGAGTTCAGCGTTGCGAACCATTCCTGGCTCACTCACGGCGACTGTGCACTCGGAGTCCAGCGAACTCGACGAGATAACCGCCCTCGTTGAGGACCTTCAGGACGCGTCAGGTCGGGTCGTGTTCAACAGCTTTCCCACCGGCGTGCGGGTGTCATGGGGTCAACACCACGGCGGACCATGGCCGGCAACCAATTCTGCCCACACGTCGGTGGGAGTGACTGCGATCCGTCGCTTCCTGCGACCGCTTGCATGGCAAGATGCGCCTGAGGCGCTCCTGCCTGCCGAACTCCGAGACTTGTTCACAGCGGTTCCGCGCCGCGTCGACGGAGTCCTAAAACTGGCGGTCGGTGCGTCTTGACCCCGCCGAATGACCGAGTAGCTGGCGCGCGAGCCGTTGTCTAACACCTTGGGGCAATTGAGGGTTACGCAAGTAATCCGTGCCCCACTTCACCCACGCTAGGGGAGCGTTGTGGTCAACTCGTGGCATCCAAATCTCCCCTAGTCACGAGCTTTTTACCGGGTTTTCCACTACTTCCGCATACTCCGCGGGAACGGCGTTGGCCGCCGGCAGGTTCAGGGTCACGAGGCCTTCTACCTCGCTGCACCCGATAGCCCACGCCCACGCCGCCGAGTTTCTCCAGGTTGCGAATCGCCGGCGAGTTCGCTGGCAACGTTGGCGCCCGAGATGGCTGAAGTTCGCCGTCGGAGAGAGCCGATCGCAACCGCGCCTGCGCTTACGCGTAGACCTGCGGATTCACGCAGTGCGGCATTCGGTCTCCCGACAGTGCTGCGAGGATGTTTGAAACGGCGAGGTTGGCCATTCCCTCGCGACTTCGTAGCGATGCAGACGCGATGTGTGGGGTGACAAGCACGTTGTCGAATTGTATTAGTTCGTGGTTTGCCCCCAGTGGCTCGGGGTCTGTCACATCGAGCGCAACTCCAGCCAGTCTCCCGTGGTGGAGCGCCTCAACCAGGGCCTGGGTGTCCACAACCGGGCCTCGCGACGTGTTCACCAGGTAAGAACCGGGCTTCATGAGGCCCAAGGCTTCACGACCGATCAGGCCTCGCGTCGCGTCGGTGAGGGGCACGTGAATGGACACGAGGTCGGCTTCGGCGAGCACCTCCTGCTGATAGCGCCCCGCCGGTGTGGACTACACGCAAACCCAGCCTTTGCGCCAACGCGCCATAGGCGCGACCGATCCGACCCCAGCCGATCACTCCCACTGTAGTGTCTTCTAAGTCCCGCCCGAGGTACCCGGTTGGCCCCCATGACGGCCAGCGCCCATTGCGAACGGCCTGAGCCGACTCCGAGACCCGCCGGAGCAAATCGAGGGACAACGTGAGCGCAAATTGCGCAGTCGCGCCGGTAAGTGCGTCGGGTGCACTTGAGGCCATCGGGCACCGCGAAGCCTTCGGACTCAACTGGGACCCGAGTCACTTCGTCTGGCAAGACCTCGATCCCGTTGGATTCCTGTGGGATTTCCAAGACCGCATCTACCACGTGGATTGCAAAGACACGAAAAAGCGCATGCAGAACGGAAAGAACGGCCGCCTCGGATCACTCCTTCAGTGGGCCGACGGTCGCCGTGGTTGGGACTTCATCTCCACAGGTCACGGAGACGTGCCCTGGGAGGACAGTTTTCGCATGCTCAACCAGATCGGATACGACGGACCCATCTCGGTTGAATGGGAAGACGCGGGAATGGATCGACTGGTCGGGGCACCCGAGGCACTTCAGTTCGTGCGTCGACTTGCCTTTGAGCCGCCTACCGCCGCGTTCGACGCGGCATTCTCTTCGAAGTAGCGCGTGCGAAGGCACCCCCGTGTCGACGTGACCGCCGCGAACTATGGGAGCGCGCGCGGCATCTGCCGCTGGAACGCGGCCGCGAGCATCCCGCGCTCGACCTTGCCCATGCGGTTTCGGGGGATCTCCGCGACGCGCCAGAACGCGGTCGGATGCCTGCCCGGTAGTTGGGCGCGCAGCTCGCGGTCGAGCGCTCGCAGGTCGCAGTCCGGCCCCCCGACGACCGCAAGCCCGAGTTGTGTCAGCCCGTTCGATGGCTCGAAGCCGAAGGCAGCGACGTCGAGCACGCCCGGGAATTCTGCGGCCACGGCATCCACCCGAGCGGGGTCAACCTTGAGGCCACCCAGATTGAGTACCTCGGAGTCGCGGCCCCCGAGGGTGAGGGTTCCGTCTTGCCCCAGCGTGCCCGTGTCACCCGGCTCGAACCAGCCACGCGGAAAGGGCACGAGCTCGTTTCCGTCGAGGTAGCCGGAGACTTGGCCTTTGCTGCGGTAGCGCACACGTCCCTCAGTGCCGTCGGGCACGACCGTGCCTTCGGCGTCGACAACCTGTAGTTCGAGGCCGGTCAGCGCGGCTCCGACGTTGGCTGGGTCGTCATCCGGTGCGAGCATCCGCATCGTTACGCCGCCGCCCTCGGTCGAACCGTAGACGCCGCGAACCGGCACCCCGAGCACGCTGGCGATGCGGCGGAGAAGGGTCGGGCTGGCGGATGCCCCGGCCATCCGCACCTCCTCGAGGGTGTCGAGAGGGATCTGGTTGGCCACGAGAACGTCGAGTGCGGCAGCGATCTGCATGGGAGATCCGCACAGCACTCGAATGCCCTCGTATCTCGCGAAACGCAGCGATTCGGCGTCGATTCGGTCGACTCCGTGATGCGCCTGACCGTGGTTGAGGTTCGCGAGCGCGGTGTGGAAACCTCCGGTGGTCGATAGCGGCATGAAGTTGAGCTCCGACCGACCGTCGGACCAGTAGCTGTCGAGCAGCACCCGGCGGTGGTCGAGCGCGTCGACCGAGTACGCGGCCGCGCGCGGTGTGCCCGTCGTTCCACTCGTGAGCATGAGCCGGAAGATCGAGTCCGCCCGGGGGTAGGGCACGAGCGGCGCGGGCCCGGATGCCTCGCTGCGAGCATCCACAAACCAGCCCTCGTCGACCACCAGCTCGAGTCGCGACGCGAGGGAACGTCGGGTGGGGGATGTGATTAGCACGTCAGCGCGGAGATCGCCCAGCTGCGCTATTCCGGAAAGTGATACCGACCGGGTAGCGAGCCGCATTAACGCGAGGTCGATGATCCACTCCTGGGCGTGAGGAAGGTCGACAGCAACGGTATTTCGAGGTGCAACGCCGTCGGCGCGCAACCGGATCGCCGCGGCATCCACCGCGAGTTTCAACTCGCCAAACGTCAGGCGAGTGCCTGGAGAGGTAAGCGCAGGCGAATCGGGTCGCCCGACTGCGTGGCGATCGAGGTCGGCCAGCGGAGAAAACATGAAACCCTTTGCTTGAGAACTACCTAGTCACACTAGACTGTCGTCAGTCGCCGCACTACGCCGCGGCCACGCTCCGCCCCAGCAATTCGCCCGACAGGACCTCACGCATGAGCACTTCGCACTCGACGACTACAGGAGCCGCATTCTCGCGCAAGCGCGTCGTTCGCACCGCGGCGTCACTGGCGTCTGCCGGACTCATGGTCGGCATCTCGTTTGCTGCCGCATCGCCCGCGATGGCGGCGACGGATGCAGACTGCCTGGTTGGCAACACGGTCGACGCGTCGACCGGCACTGCCGCAGACATCCAGAATCTGCTCAACGGCTTCGAGCCCATCATCTGCCTGAGTGGAACATTCACCCTTGCAGTTCCCCTTGTCTACGACTACAGCGTGACCATTCACGGTCTCACAGACGCAGTGCTCGACGGCGACAGTGTCACCGGCATCTTGGTCGACGACGGCTCCCACACGATCACCGTAGAAAACATGCGGTTCACCAACGGCAACGCTATCAACGACGGTGGAGCGATCTCCGGCTACGCAGTTCTCGCCTACAACTCCCAGTTCGACACCAACTTTGCGCTCAGCGGTGGAGCAATCTCCGCCTACAGCGCGGACATCTACGATTCGCTCTTCTTCGACAACGAGGCCGACTTCATCGGTGGCGCCGTGGCTGTGCAGCAGTACGTGCAGGTAACAGATTCGACCTTCCGAACGAACGCATCCCAAGTCGGCGGCGCGATCTTCTCCTACGGTGTCGCAATCTCCGACGCCTCGACCTTCGAGGGGAACACCGCCGACTTCGTTGGCGGGGCAATCGTGTCGTACGGGGTCGTAGACGTCTCGAATTCCACCTTTGTCGACAACCAGGCAGATGCCGCTTCCGGCTACGGGGGTGCGGTCGCTGCACGCAGTGGAAGTGTGTTCCAGTCGACGTTCCTGAACAACTCTGCAGGGTTCGGGCAGTCAATATCCGTGATCGAAGACACCGTAGATCTACGAGGCAATATCTTCGCGGGCCCGAGCGCGCTGCGGCAGCTCGATGACGCTGGAGGCACCCTCGAGGATCTGGGAGCCAACCTCTTCACCACCACCCAGGCTGCCGAAACCGGGCTCAGCTCGGTGAAGCCGACTTCGATCTTTGGATTGACCACGCTAGCTCTGTTCGACGGGGCCACTCTCGCCGACAACGGCGGGCCGACTCAGACCGTGGCACTCTACGGAGGCAGCCCGGCGCTCAGCGCCGTGCCGGCCGACCCTGACTCCTTGACCGTGGACCAGCGCGGCGTCGCTCGACCCGCCGTCAGTGACGCGGGCGCGTATGAGTACACCGGTGCTGTCGCGGTGCTCGCGGCTACGGGATCGGAGCCCACGGGCTGGATCGCGGGAGCCGCCGCCCTGCTCCTCGCCGGTGCCGCAGCACTTGGCCTCTCCCGCAGAAACCGCCGCGCGCTCTAGAGTTCGTTAGCCTGCAGCTCGCTCGCTCGCGCGAAGCCCTCGGTGAGGGCGCCTCGCATCGGTTTGCCGAGGCGGGTTCGCGGAATTTCGGGGACGACCCAGAACGCGGTCGGATGCCCGATCGGGACCTGTCGGCGCAGCTCAGCGTCGAGCGCCGGAAGGTCGCAGGTGTCGCCGACGACGGCAAGGCCGACCTCGGCGATTCCGGGACTGCGCTCGAGCGAGAATGCCGCGGCATCCTCCACCCCGGGGAATGCGCACGCGAACTCGTCGATCCGCACCGGATCGACCTTGACGCCGCCCAGGTTGAACAGCTCGGATTCGCGGCCGCCGAGCACCAACGATCCATCCGGGGTGAGCGTGCCCCGGTCACCGGGAACGAACCATCCGTCGGCAAAGGGCTCGACGGTGCCGTCGACGAGGTACCCCGACACTAGGCCGGGAGTGCGATAGCGCACCGCCCCCTCGGTGCCGTGCGGCACGGGCATCCCCCGGTCGTCAACGATCTCGAGGTCGACTCCGGCGAGGAGTCGGCCGACCGCGAACCGATCGCCATCGGGTTGCAGAAAGAGCTGGCTGATTCCGCCGCCCTCTGTCGATCCGTAGACGCCGCGCACCGGGGTGCCGAAGGTGAGGACAATGTTTGTGAGGAGGGCCGCGCTCGGCCCGGCACCCGCAAGCCGCACCTCCTTCAGGGCGGGCAGCGTGATCGATTCCTTCTCAAGAACTTGGATGGCGAGGGCCACCTGAGTCGGCGACCCACACAGCACCTCGATGGCTTGGGCCGCCGCGAACCGCATTGACTCGGCGTTGATGAGGTCGGTGGCGAGGTAGGGGAGGCCCAAGCGCAGACACGCGATCGCGGCGTGGAATCCGCCCGTCGTTGATAGCCCGATCAGGGTCAGCTCAGGGCGACCGTCTGTCCAGTGCGCGTGCTGTTCGGCGGCGCGGTAGTTGAGCGCCCCGACCGAGTAGGCGGCGGCCTTGGGCACACCGCCCGTGGTGCCGCTCGTGAGGATGACGCGGACGATTGCGTCGTCGCCCGCGAACTCCGCCGCGGGCGGAGCGTCCGGTTGCCGGGCTACCGATGCATCGATCCACAGCTCGTCGACCTCGATGGCGATGGCGCTGGTTCTGGGCGTTGAGCGTCGTCCGGGTGAGGTGATGAGAGCATCCAGTGCCAGCGGTCCTGGCGTGACTGCGCGAATCGACACCGACGTTGCCGCCAACCGGAAGAGCGCGAGATCGACGATCCATTCGAGTGCGGTCGGTAGGTCGATGGCCACCAGGTGGCCAGGGCGCACGCCCGACTCGTGCAACCGTGCGCTGACCGCGAGTGCCGCCGCGCAGCTGCTCGAACGTGTAGCTGCGCCGCGGCGTCGCGAGGGCTATCTCGCGGGGGCGCTCGATCGCATGGCGATCCAGGTCGGCGAGAGGCTCGAACACCCCGCCTACCCGGCGGCCGCGCTCGCCGCGACCACGATGGCGGCGACCAGCGCGACCAGCGCAATGGCGAGCATCCCGCCCGCCATGATCCCGAGCCGTAGTCGGCCGGAGGGCACGAATAGTCGAGCCGCAATCATGGTGAGGTAGAGCGCGCCGACGGCGATTGCCGCACCCAACGCAACACCCGGCGGCGGGAGTTGGGTCATGGCGACGAGCACTCCGAGCGAGATCGCGGTGAACAGGCCGCCGACGATCAACCAGCTGCGCCCGGTAGATGTGGTGAGCGAGGGCTGGCTTCTCAGCTGGGTCGGGTCACGAGGGTCGCGAGGGTCGGCAGGCATTAGGTCTTCTCGGGTCTGCGGCGCAGCCAGAGTGAGCATGCGATCAGTAGCGGGAGCTGCGCAAGCGCATAGATGACGTGGAAGACGTAGTGCGTGACGGACTGTTCGGGCACAAACGGAAGGATCGGCAAGGGCAGAACGCTCACTGCTCCTCCGACCAGATGCAGCGCCGACCACACGATCAGGGCCCAGGCGCCCACCGTTCTCGTCACAGGAATCAACCAAAGCGCAAGAAGCGCGAGAGTGATGAGCGTCGGGTACAGCGATTCCGGGCTGAGGATGGTCTGGCGGGGGAGGTCTGCGACGTTATGGATGAAAAATCCCAGCCAGGCGAACACCGCAAGCGTCGCGACGATAGCGACCCAAGTGCGTGCGCCGAGTTGGCTCATGCGGAGATTCTAGCGCCCGGTGACGTGCCGCTCGTCGGGTCCGTTGTACAAACTGAGCGGGCGGATGAGCGCGTTCGCCGCGAGCTGTTCCATGATGTGGGCGGTCCAGCCGGTGACCCGAGCCGCAACGAACAGCGGCGTGAACATCTCGGTGTCAAAGCCGATGAGGCTGTAGGCAGGGCCGCTCGGGTAGTCGAGGTTCGGCAGGATGCCCTTGCGCTCGGTCATTGCTTTCTCCAGCGCCTCGTACAGGGCGAGCAGCTCGGGCCGGTCGTACTCCGCGATGAGCGTATCTAGTGCGGCCTTCATGGTCGGAACCCGCGAGTCGCCGCTCTTGTAGACCCGGTGACCGAAGCCCATGATCTTGCGCTTCTCGGCCAGAGCCTTGTCGAGCCAGGCTTCGGCCTTGTCGGCAGACCCCACCTCGTCGAAGGTGTGCATCACGGCTTCGTTGGCTCCACCGTGCAGGGCGCCCTTGAGGGCGCCGATACCGGCGACGACTGCGGAGTAGAGGTCGGAGAGCGTGGACGTGACAACCCGCGCCGTGAACGTCGAGGCGTTGAAGGAGTGTTCGGCGTAGAGGATCATCGACACGTCGAACGCGTTGACCACGACCTCGTCGGGCAGCTCGCCGAAGGTCATGAACAGGAAGTTGGCCGAATAGGAGAGGTCATCTCGCGGCTCCACGAGGTGCTGGGAACGCCGGCGGCGCTGGTCGTAGGCGACGATCGACGGTAGCTGGGCGTACAAGCGCACCGACTTCGTGAGGTTGGCGGCGGGGCTGGCGTCTGCGGCATCCTCGTCCCGTGCACCGATGACGCTGACTGCGGTGCGCAGAACATCCATCGGATGCGCGGTGAGCGGCAGTTCGTCGATGACCCGTTTCACGACCGGGTCGAGGTGGCGCAGCGACCGCTCGAGCGTCTCGAACTCCGCGAGCTGTTTCATGGTCGGCAACTCCCCCTGCCACAGCAGGTAGGCGACCTCCTCGAAGCTGCAGGACGCTGCCAACTCCTGCACGGGGTAGCCACGGTAGAGCAGCGAGTTCGTGTCGGGGTTGACCTTGGAGATCGCCGTCGTGTCGACAACGACCCCGGCCAGGCCCTTGCGGATCTCGGGGGTTTCGGTCATGTCGGGAGCTCCTTTGGGGGATGTGGTCTCGAGACGCGCTTCGCGCTACTCAACCGGCTTGGGGCTAGAGAGTGAAGTTGAAGACGTTGGTGTCGAACGTGTTGTAGCTGGAGTAGTCGAGCAGTTCGTAGAGCCGAGCCCGGGTCTGCATGTGCTGAACCGATGATTCGAGGCTACCCTCGGCTGCGAGCGCGTCAAGCCCACGCTCCGCGGCACCCATCGCCAATCGCAGCAGGCTCACGGGGTAGATGACGATGTTGATCCCGATGTCGGCCAACTGGGTCGCGGTGAAGAGCTCGCTCTTGCCGAACTCCGTCATGTTGGCGAGGATTGGAACGTCGATCGCCGCGCGTACCGCCTCGAACTCGCGGAGATCTTTCATCGCCTCGGGAAAGATCGCGTCGGCGCCGGCATCCACCAGAGCCTTGGCTCGGTCGATGGCTGCCGTCAAACCGTCGATGGCCCGGATGTCGGTGCGCGCCATGATGAGCAGGTTCGGGTCGCGCCGGGCATCCGCCGCCGCCCGAATGCGCTGCACTGCCGTCGACTCGTCCACGACGGCCTTGCCGTCCAGGTGACCGCAGCGCTTGGGATTGACCTGGTCCTCGATGTGTAGGCCGGCGACGCCGGCATCCTCGAGGGTCTGCACAGTGCGGGCGACGTTCATCGGTTCGCCGAAACCGGTGTCAGCGTCGACGAGGCTCGGCAGGTCGGTCATCCGCGAGATCTGCCCAGCGCGGGTGGCGACCTCGGTGAGCGTCGTCAGGCCGATGTCGGGCAGACCGAGGTCGGCACTGATGACAGCACCGGAGATGTAGACGCCGTCGAAGCCCTTGTCTTGGATGAGCTTGGCTGACAGTGGGTTGAAGGCTCCGGGCAGCTGCAGAAGTTCGCCGGTCGCGAGGCGCTCGCGGAAGGCGGCGCGCTTGTTGGCGGGGGAAACGGTTGAGTACAGCATCAGAAGATCCCCTTCGGGGTTATCGCCGGGAAAAGGCCACGCAGCGTCAGCCCGGTCAGGTCGGTGAGCTCGGGCAGGCGCTGGGCCTCGTTGAGAAAGCGCTCGATCTCGGCTGGGGCGAGCACGCCCTCGGCCAGGGAACGGAACTTGCCTACGTAGTCGGCTCGGGCAAACGGGCGCGCACCCAGCGGATGAGCGTCGGCGACCGCGATCTCCTCCACGATGCGCGAGCCATCGGTCAGCTCGATCTCGACCCGACCGCCGAACGCCTTCTCGGTGATGTCGTTCGAGTGGTAGCGACGGGTCCACTCGGGATCTTCGACCGTCGTTACCCGGTGCCAGAGTGCAACGGTGTCGGGCCGTTGTGCGCGCTCCGGGTCGTACGAGCGCTCGTGGTGCCACTCGCCGTCTTGAAGCGCGACGGTAAAGATGTAGGGAATCGAGTGGTCCAGCGTCTCGCGGCTCGCGGTCGGGTCGTACTTCTGTGGGTCGTTGGCGCCCGAGCCGATCACGTAGTGGGTGTGGTGGCTGGTGTGCAGCACGGCTCGGTTGATCGTGTCGGCCGACAACTCGGGATGCTCGGCCTTGAGCCTGCGCGCAAGGTCGATCCATGCCTGCGCTTGATACTCCGCGGAGTGCTCCTTGGTGTACGTGTCGAGAATGGCGACCCGCGCCTCACCGCGCTCGGGCAGGGATACCTCGTACGCGGCATCCGGCCCGTCGAGCAGCCACGCAATGACGCCGTCTTCGCCCTCATAGATGGGGGTAGGGCTGGTCTGTCCGCGCATCGCCCGGTCGACGGCTTCGACGGCCATCTTGCCGGCGAACGCGGGGGCATGGGCCTTCCACGTGGAGATCTCACCCTTGCGCGACTGGCGGGTCGCGGTTGTCGTGTGGAGCGCCTGCCCGATCGCTTGGAAGATCGTCTCGGCGGGCAGGCCCAGCAGGGTGCCGATTCCGGCGGCGGCCGACGGCCCGAGGTGAGCCACGTGGTCGATCTTGTGTTTGTGCAGGCTGATGCCCTTGACGAGGTCCACCTGAATCTCGTAGCCGGTGACGATTCCGCGCAGCAGTTCAGCGCCGCTGCGGCCGGTGTGCTGTGCCACGGCCAGGATCGACGGGATGTTGTCGCCCGGGTGCGAATACTCGGCGGCGAGGAACGTGTCGTGAAAGTCGAGCTCGCGAACGGCAACCCCGTTAGCCCAGGCCGCCCACTCGGGGCTGGTGAGCTCACCGGAGCCGAACACCGTGCTTCCCGAGCCCCCTCTCGAGACGTGGTGTGCCTCGGCTTGGGCCCGGGCGGCGATCACCGGGTCACGAGTGAGGGATGCCGCGGCAACTGCCGCATTGTCGATCACCCGGTTGATGACCATGTCGGTTACCGCGCCGGTCGGCTCGAGTTGCTCGGCGGCGACTTGCGCGATCTTCCACGCGAGCTGGCCCTCGCGGGCGAGGTTCTCGTCGCTGCGGTGAACGCGTACGGAGTGGGTCTTCATGCTGTCCTGTCGATCGGGAGTGGGCTCGCGAAGCGACCGGAGTCGGCCGCGCCGAGAATGTTGGTGAGGCTATGGTGCAGGTGCACGCTGGTGGCCTGTCGGGCCAGATCGGCATCGCCGGCGACGATCGCGTCGACGATGAGCAGGTGTTCGCGCGCGGCATCGGTGAGGCGCTGCGGGTCGTCCTGCGCCACGCGGCGCAGGCGGGCGAGGTGAGTGCGCAGTCCACGCAGGGTGGTGACGAGATAGGAGTTGCCGGTTGCGTCATCCACGGCCGCGTCGAAGCGGGCGACAAGGTCGTAGTAGGCGCGCAGGTCGCGGTGGTCGAGGAGAGCTGTTGTTCCCGCGAACTCGGCGCGCAACTGTTCGAACACACGCGGATCACGCCGCTGGGCCGCGAGCGCCGCGGCGGTCGTCTCGAGTGCCACCCGAACCTCGAACAGCTCGACTGCGCTGTCGGCGGATGCCGCGGCCACCACTACCCCGCGGCCGGGAAGACTCTCGACCAATCCCTCAGCACCGAGCCGAGCCAAGGCTTCGCGGATCGGCGTGCGGCTCACGCCGAGGCGGGCTGCCTGCTCCACCTCGGCGAGCATTGTGCCCGGCGCGAGCTTCCACTCGAGGATCTCGTCGCGCAGGGTCGAGTAGGCGCGGTCACTTGCTCGCATGACGCCTCCTCCGCTCAATGTATACATTGCCACAGTAATTTGACGACCTGCAAGCCCTTGGAGCAGTTATTGTATACACGCATCCGGCATCAGGGCGAAGAAAAAGCGCCCACTCGGGGCGCCCTTTCTCACTGTCCGCGGAACTTAGTTGGTTCGACGACGCCCCACGACACCGGTGATCACGAGTGCGAAGGCGCCCGCTACGAGCAGCCCGCCAGCAATCCCGATCGATGAAGCCGCATCGATACCTGTCGCGGCGAGAGCCGCTGCCGGTGTTCCGGACGCTTGATAGATGTAGCGGGTGTAGTCCGTTGAATCGTTGAGGCCATCGATTGCGCCGGCCCGGTATCCACCCTGCAGCTCGTCGCCGCCGGCGTGGAAGCAGAGTCGTAGGTCGGCATTCGTGCTCGATACCACGTCGCAGTTGTCCTTGTTGACGACGTCGCCATCAAGCGCAAAACCCCACGACCAACCCCCGTTGAAGTACCAGCCGGACCCATTGGCCGAGTGTGTGGTCGTAGAATCCGTGGTCGTGTCAAAGATCACATCTGCTCGCGGTGCAGCGGCCACAACCGTGAATATGGCACTGTCGAGCGGCCCGCCGGCTAGAAGAAGATACTCACCCGTGCACAGCTCGCTGAGGATGCCGCCGGGTCCGTACAGCGGCACATCCTCATCGCCGTACAGGCCGCTGTAGCACAAGGTCCAGCCGACGAGGCTGTTCTGGGCAACGCTAGTTTGCGGGCCGACCGGGTAGTAGGTCGGAGGAAGCGTTTCGGCCGAGGCCGGGCCAGCAGTGGCAAACATCGTCAGAGCAACTGCGGCTGTCAATGATCCGACTGTGCGCAGTCCGCGGCGATTGGGGGCGGAATTCATAGCGAAACACTAGCAGCCTCGACCGCCGTCGCGGTGCTCACAGGGGGCGTCCAGCCGCGCACATTAACGTTGCGACGGTCGTTCGCGACCTCTTCCCTATGACTACGCCACTTCTTCACGCAACCCGCCGCGCTGCGACCCAGTCGTTCGATGCCGCCCGGGCCCTCGCCGGAACCCTGCGCTGGACGCGCAAGCACCTGCCCTTCACCGCCTTTACTGCGGCTTGTGCGCTCGTCGTTACTGCCGCGCTGGGGCCACCGCCGCTGCCGACACCCGCCGATGAGTTTCAAGCGTATCTGGAGGCAAACGCGCAAACGGTGCGGGTCTCATCCACTATCGCCAACGGATCGGTCACCCGTGACGGGTACTCGGCTACTCCCGGAATCGCGACGCTCGCCGCGAGCGGAACCAACTACGACTGGGCCACCCTCGTGCTGGTGATGGCTGGGTTGCCGACATCCGAGAACAACATCACCGTGTTCACGAGGTGGATGCGTCAAGAGAACTACACCGACGACTGGTGGAACCGAAACAATCCACTGAACAACGGCTGGGGCTCGGGCGGGGGCGGCGGCTTGGGAAGCTACGACAGTCTGGTGATCGCGGCCGAGAATGCAGCCGAGGCACTCAATACCAACTCCGGCTACAGCGATATCGTTGCGGCCTTCGCCGCGTCAGCACCCACCGACGTCACCGAGGCAGCGATCTGGGCTTCGCCATGGGCATCCGGTCACTACGCCTATGGCGCCCACTGGTCATACGTGGAGGTGCCGGTAGTGAAGGCCGAACCGGGCGCCTGGGGGTAGTCGGCGGGGATCGGTTGCTTGGTTCTTCTCCGCGGAAAATCTGTGGATAGGGGTTATCCACATTCTATTCGAATGTTTGTTCGAGCGTGGGATAATTGGGGCATGCCTTCCTCGACAAGCACCCTTCGTGAAGCCGCCGCGCTTCTCGACGGTGTACTGGCTTTCGAAGGTCTGGATGATGCCGCTCTCCTCGAAGCGCAACGCGCCCTTGGGCGGCTCACGCAGCTCACGGCCCAACACGGGGCGGCGCTTGCCGGCGAGCTTGCGCTGAGATCGGCCCCGGAGCTGGGGCACACCGGTTTGGCACAGTCCACCGGCCACCGCACACCACAGGCGCTCATCCAGGCAACCACTGGGCTCACTGCCGTGGAGGCATGCCGGCTGGTAGCGATTGGCACACTGCCCGCCGGCTCACCCCTCGCCCGCGGGGTCGCGGGAGGCGAGGTGTCGGTGTCGGGTGCCGATGCGATCCGGCGCGGGCTGGGCAGCGCCGACACCGGCACATCAACCGAAACGTTGGATGCCGTCGCCTCCGACCTGGTCGACATGTCTGCCGGGTTCACCCCGGAGCAACTGTTTCGTGCCGCCGCTGACGCCCGTAACCGTATTGACGCCGAAGGTGTTGCCCTGCGGGAGAAGGACCGTCGGGATGCCCGCTATCTGCGCGTCAGGCAGCGTGAAGACGGCACGGTTTCCGGCTCGTTCCTGCTTGACCAAGAAGACGGTGCATTGTTGGTGGGTGCGATTGCGACCGCACTCTCACCGCGGCGGGGTGGACCACGGTTTGTTGACGAACGCGCCCAACGGGCGGCGGATGCCGTGCGTGACGACCCCAGGACGAACGACCAACTCGCCGCCGATGCGTTCACTGACATGATCCGCCTCGCCGTCAACGCCGACCCCGGCACCCTATTCGGCACGCGCCGCCCCGCCGTGCACGTGCTCGTCACCGCAGAGGAACTCGCCAGTGGCCTCGGATTTGGCCACCTCGAGGGCGCACCCGAAGCCGTGTCTATCAACTCAGTGCGCCGCATGGCCTGCGCCGATGGACTCATCGGAGTCCTGTTCTCCGCCACTGGTCAACCCCTCGACGTCGGACGAGCGCAACGCACCTTCACCGAACGACAACGAGTCGCACTCGCCGCCCGAGATGGCGGATGCCGCTTCCCCGGTTGTTCCAGGCCACCCTCCCACTGCGAAGCCCACCATGTTGACCACTGGATGCGCGACGGCGGCGCCACCGACGTCGCCTGCGGAATGCTGCTCTGCAAACACCACCACCTCCTCATCCACAACAACGGCTGGGAAGTCATCAACGTCATCGCAGACGACGGCCAGCACAGAAGCGGCGGCTTCGCCCTGATACCGCCACCCACGATCGACCCAACCCGGACACCCCGACCGATGCCCAGCAAGAACGCTGTCTATCGTCGGCTCGTGGAGGCGGCGGCAAAGTGAGGCGGAACCCCGGGTGCCTTGGTTGCTGGAAAGTATTTGTGGTCGCCGCAATTTGGTCGCCGCAATGTGATCGCTGCGTGCTACGGTGTGCTACATGGAAACCGTGTCGCACCGAGAAATGCGCAACCGCAGCGGTGAGATCCTGCGCCGCGTTGCCGCGGGCGAGTCGGTGCAGGTGAGCAACAACGGAATTCCATCCGCCGTAATCGTGCCTATTGGTGGCAGCCTGCTCGACGGGCTCATCGCGCGCGGGGAGGCCCGACCGGCCCATACCGGCCCTGAAGCCTTACGGTCGATCAAGCGGGCGACGTCGAAGGTACCTTCCCAGGAGCTACTCGATGACAGCCGAGGTCAATGGTGACGACTGCTTACCTCGACACTTCGGCGGCGATGAAGTTACTGATTGACGAAGCCGAGTCCGAAGCGCTGTTGCGCGAGGTTGCTGGCTCGGGGCGCCGCCTCGCTGCGTCGTGGCTGCTGCACACAGAACTGCACTGCGCGGCCGGGAGGAACCCGACTGTGATTGAACTCCACGCGGTCACTACCGTGCTGGATGCAATCGTTTTGGTGGATGTGACGAGGGGCGACCTTCTGTCAGCTGGCCCTCATGTGCCGTTGCGTTCACATGACGCGATCCACTTGGCGACCGCCTTGCGGCTGGGTGTCGACGAGATGATTACATATGACGCACAACTGGGCCATGCCGCCGCCGCGGCGGGCTTGCGCGTAGTCGCGCCGAGGTGACCGAACGGCCAGACAAGAGACCGCCGCGGGAGCACAGTCCCGCGACGGCCCCGGCCCACATCCGCGTTCATCGCACGGGGAGGGTCAGTCGCTGAGATCGTTCGTAGGAGCGTTCCCGTGCCAGGCGAGCGAGCTGCTGCTCGATCCGCGTTGCACGGCGTTCCCGCGACTCGATCACGCGAGGCCGACGGCCCCACTTGATGAGCGCGACTCCAGCGTGCAGGGCGATCTGGTCGAGCAGGTTTACTCGATGGATGGACCGCGACGCAGGAGATATCGCCGGTTCGGGTGGATGATCGTGACGACCGCGCACGGTCGACAAGATGGTGTTCATGGTGTGTCCTCACTGAAGATCCGCTTGTGGCGGATGGGAATGGCCGGGATACGACCGGATGCGACGAGCGCGGGTAGACGGTTGCGATACGGCCTCAAGCTGAGCACCGAGACGGTGCTCAGCGCTGGGGTCGCGGCGAAGGCCAGAAATGGCCTTCGCTCATAGCTCCACCGCGCTACTCAACCGGCGGGGGCGCTTCGCGAGCGCGCTAGCCGACTAGTCGGCGAGAACGCCGACGAAGCCGGCGGGGGTGGGACTCATTCCCACAACTGTCATCAACACGTCGGCCTCCTTTCGGCAATATTGTGGTGCGCCAGTGTGGCGCCTGCAATAACGTAGCGGTCGGCAACTGGTGGGCACAACCCGCGACACGCCCGGGATCACAACGGCTTGGTAACGACGCCCACGCGAATCAGCTACTAAAACCGGCGACCGGTAACGGACTCGGGGTAGATCCGCACGTAGTTCCACTTCTCGGTATCGGTTGCTGTGGTGAGCGCGAGAACGCCGGAGCGCTCGATCTCGTCGTCACGGTCGAGCCGGTGCGCGGTGCCCTTCACGACGACACTCCATCGGCGCCGAAGTCCTCGGCCATCACTCTCGAAGGCAACGATCGGGCTTTCGGCCACCGCCTGCAGTTTGGAGCCGGGGGCCGAGCGAAAGAAGATGCGTCCGTCGCGGGCGAGAAAGTTGATGGGGAAGATGTCGGGGTGACCATCGAAACTGACCGCCAGTCGCCCAACCCGCGCGCGGGATAGTAGACGCCAGCACTCGAGTTCGGTGAGCTCCATGACTATCGACCCTAGATGAACAGTGTGGTGGTAGATTCGGCGGCCTCGCCGAGGAAGGTGGCAACGCCACCCAGCTCGACGTTGTCGATGAGGTCGGATTCGGCAATGCCGAGCAGATCCATCGTCATCGTGCACCCGATCAGTCGCGCCCCACCAAATTGCGCGGATGCGATGAGCTCGGGCAGCGACTGCACGCAGTTCTTCTTCATCACGCCCTTGATCATCGCGGTGCCAGCGCCCATCATATGCATCTGCGACAGAGTGAGCTTCTCGGCGCCCTGCGGCATCATGGCGCCGAACAACTTATCCAGAGTGCTGCGCTTGCGCTTCGGCGGGTTCGAGCGACGAAGCGAGTTGAGGCCCCAGAAGGTGAAGAACATCGACACCTCTTCGCCCATTGCGATCGCTCCGTTGGCGATGATGAACGCCGCGATGAGCTTGTCGAGGTCGCCGGAGAACACCACAAAGGAGAGCTTCGGTGCGGTTGGCGTAGTCGCAAGGAGCTGACCACGCGTCACCGGCGCTGCGCTGCCCTTGCGAATGGTTGCGACATAACCCGGGCCCTCGGGGGTGAGGTCGAGTAGCTGGTGGCCGTTTCGGCGAACCCAGGCCGGGGCATCCAGCGCGAAGCCGGGATCTGAGACGTGAACGACGACATCGTCGCCGACCCCCAGTGTCTTGACTGTGTCAGCGAGTCTCATGATCGGGCCGGGGCAGGCGAGACCCGAACAGTCGAGATCGACCGTGACCCCGCTGCCGTTAGTGGCAACGCTGGACTCGGACTTGGCAGCGACCAGGTCGACGCCTTCTGCGTACGACATCGCTGCGGGCGTTGGTTCGGCAGAGTCCGGCTCCAATTCGTGCCAAGCACGAAATGTCTCCGAGCCGCCCGACAGAGTCTTGACGTTCGTGAAGCCGCGCTGCACCAAGGAGCGGTAGGCGAGGTAGCTCCGAAAACCCACGGAGCAGTACAGACGGAATGCCGCGTCGCGATCCCACGACTCGCTCGCCACCCGGATGGTCGCCAGGGGCACGTTTTCGGCACCGGCAAGGTGCCAGACCGAGAACTCCTCCGCCGTGCGCACGTCGATGATGCGCGCCCCGTCGACCTCCCGCGGGTAATCCTGCGCGTACCAGAGGGTCAAGTCACCCAGCACGACGTTGCTGGCCACGAATCCCGCCATGTTTACCGGGTCTTTGGCGGATCCGAACGGTGGCGCGTACGCGAGTTCGAGCTCCTCGAGGTCGTGAACCGTGAGGC
>JBBQZJ010000007.1:0-18169 GCA_038207805.1 Actinomycetales bacterium
ACGTTGACGACGCCGACCCGCTCGGAGATGACCCCACCCAGCGCACCGAAAATGAGCGGCACGCTCAAGCCGACCGCACCGACGAGCAGTCCCGGAATGGGAATGAGTGCGTTCGATGCCGCCCACGTCAGGAAGGCGACCACGAACAGCAGAGCGAAAATGCTGATCAGCCACAGGGGTGTGCGCCGCGCTCGCCAGGTCAGGAAGAACGAGACCGCCGCGATGATCGCCAAGAGCACCGTAACGGTGATGCTGACCGTGCTGACGTCAGCCTTGATGTCGGGGAGCTGGATGACATCGCTGTCGGTGGACAACCGGAACGTCGTCGTTCCCACCCGACCGAAGACGATCACGATCAGGAACGTGATCACTGCGAAAATGCCGAACGCGATCGGCGGCTTCCAATTGCGAACTACGGCTTTTTCGAGTGCGATCGGAGCCGAGGCGCCAGACGACGGTGACAGGATCGCGGCGCTCACTTGGTGACCCCGGCAATCTTGTTAGCGCGGCGCGTGGCACGTGAGACGTGCACGCTTCCGGGTGCCGGTAGTCGGAAGATCGCTCGAACCAGTGGCGGGGCCGCAATGAAGAGAACGATCAGCGACTGCACGACCAGCACGATGTCGATCGGGATGGCCTGCGCGGCCTGCATTGAATAGCCTCCGGCCTTCAGAGCACCAAACAGGATTCCGGCAATGAATACTCCTACCGGCCTCGACCTGCCCAGCAATGCGACGGTGATCGCATCAAAGCCGATCCCTGCGTCGATTCCGCCAGTGAAACCGGTGGTAACGGTTCCGAGCACCTGCGACACCCCGGCGAGACCTACGAGGCCGCCAGAGATGAGCATGGCGTACAGGTAGACGTTCTTGACGTTGATGCCGGCGACTTTCGCAGCGTGGGGGTTTTCACCCACGGCACGGAACTTGAAACCCATGCTCGATCGGTTCATGAGGTACCAGACGAACACGGTCGCGATGATCGCGAACACGAAGCCAAGGTGCAGGTTGTAGGACGATCCGAGAATCTTGGGGAAGATCGCGCTCTCGAGCATTGGCCCGGACTTGGGGTTACTCGATCCCGCACCCTGGAGGGCGCCCGGCGTCTGCAGCAGGTAGGAGATGAAGTAGAAGCCGATGTAGTTGAGCATGATGGTCACGATGACCTCGTGTGCGCCGGTGCGCGCTTTGAGCAGACCGGCAAGGCCGCCCCACAGCGCTCCCGCGAGCAGGCCCGCCACCAGAGCAACGATCAGGTGGATTCCGAAAGGCAGCGGCACGGCAAACCCGATGTACCCTGCAGCGCCGGCGGCAACGAGCATTTGGCCACGACCACCGATGTTGAACATGCCGGCGCGAAATCCAACCGCGATCCCGAGGCCGGCCGCAATCAGAGGCGTCGCAAATGTGAGCGTCTCGGTGAGGGGCTTGATGCCTTTGGCGAACCCTGAGACTCGGAAGTTATAGATCGAGCCTTGAAAGAGCGCCGCATACGCGCCGGACACCGAATCCCAGATGGCAGCGAGTGTGTCGCCAGGACGCGAGAAGAAGTAACCGGATGCCGCCTGCACGCCTTTGTCCGTCAGCACAATGAGGATGGCGCTGGCGACGAGTGCCAGCAGCACCGCGAGCACCGAAATCACCGCACTTCCGCCGACGATGTCGCGCAGCACCTGATTCGCCCGCGACGGCGGTTGGGTTTCCAAGGGCAGCTGCCCCGGTTCCAGTTCGGTCGTGGTCGTCATGCCGCTTCTCCCGCCTCTGCCGGCTTCTCTCCGGCCATCATGAGTCCGAGCACGTCTCGGGGGGTGTCCCCCGGAACAATGCCGACGATCGCACCGCGATACATCACGGCAATTCGATCGGCGAGCGCGACGACTTCGTCGAGCTCGGTGGAGACGACGACGACCGGCACGCCGGCATCCCTCGCCTTGATGATTCTGGTGTGCACAAACTCAATTGATCCGACATCCAGACCGCGGGTCGGCTGCGCTGCAACGAACAGCCGGAGGTCGCGGCTCAGCTCCCGGGCAAGCACAACTTTCTGTTGGTTGCCGCCGGAGAGTTGTGCTGCGCGTGAGCCGATACCCTGGGCACGGATATCGAACTCCTTGATCTTCTCCTCGGCAAACGTGTTGAGAAAGGCCAACTGCAGGGTTCCTGCCTTTACAAACGGCGGGCGGTCGGCCCGATCGAGCATGAGGTTCTCGGCAATGGTGAACTGGGCGATGAGCCCGTCTTCGGTGCGGTCCTCGGGGATGAAACCGACACCGGCGTCGAGGGTCTTTCGCACCGACAGCTCGCGGAGCGATGTACCGTCGAGCGTGATGGTTCCCGTCACCTTGGGCTGCAGGCCCATGATGGCCTCGGTAAGTTCGGTCTGACCGTTGCCTTGCACGCCCGCGATCGCCAGTACTTCTCCCTCGTGAACGTCAAAACTGACGTTGTTGACCACGAGCTGATTGCGGTGATCGATCACGGAAAGATTCTTGACGACGAGGGCAACCGGGCCCGGCTTCTCCGGACCCTTCTCGATCATGAGATCGACGGCACGCCCGACCATCATTGACGCGAGCTCCTCGTTGCTTGCGGTCGGAGCAGCCTCGCCGACGACCTTTCCGAGCCGGATGACCGTGATGCGGTCGGCAACTGCGCGCACCTCGCGCAGCTTGTGGGTAATAAAGACGATCGAGGTTCCCGACTCCTTGAGCTGGCGCATGATGCCAATGAGCTCGTCGGTCTCTTTCGGGGTCAGCACCGCCGTGGGCTCGTCGAACACGAGAACCCGGGCATCCCGCGACAGCGACTTGATGATCTCGACCCGCTGTTGCACGCCGACGGGGAGTTCCTCGACGAGCGCGTCCGGATCAACGTCGAAGCCAAAACGGGCCGAAATTTCGCGCACCTTCTGACGCGCCCCCGCAAGGTCGAGTCGGCCACCAAACGTGGTCTCCTCGTGACCGAGCATGACATTCTCGGCCACCGTGAACACGGGAATGAGCATGAAGTGCTGATGCACCATGCCGATCCCGGCCTTCATGGCATCGCCGGGGCCCGCGAAACTCTGAACTTCGTCGTTCAAGAGGATCTGGCCCTCGTCGGCTTTATAGAGCCCGTAGAGCACATTCATCAGCGTGGACTTGCCCGCGCCGTTCTCACCGAGAAGGGCGTGGATTTCGCCCGGTTCCACGGTGAGGTCAATGTGGTCGTTCGCGACCAAGGAACCAAACCGCTTTGTTATTCCACGAAGTTCTAGCTTCATGTCGTCCAATCTAGCCCGGCCACGCTGCCGGTATGCGGGAAGTAAAAGAAGGCCGGGGAGTCCAGCGCAATAGCTGGGCTCCCCGACCGTGCCTACTTGTTCGGTAGGACTATGTGATGACTAGCCGAGGTACGACGTCACCGGGATGCTGCCGTCAATGATGCCGGCCCTGATTGCGTCGAGCTCACCCTGCAGGTCAGGCGATACCTTGCTTGCGAGGTTGTGGAACTCAGCGATGCCAACTCCGTCGTTCTCGAGCGTGCCAACGTAGGCCGCGTTCGAGAAGTCGCCGCTGGCGGCAGCGGTCACCACGGCGGCCGTGGCCGACTTGATGCCCTTGAGAACCGACGTCAGGAGTACGTCCTGGGTGGTCGGGTCCGTGTCGAACAGGTCAGCGTCAACACCGAGCAGGGCGATGTCCTTGCCCGAGTCAGTGATGGCCGCGAGCGCGCTCTGGTAGATCGGTCCACCGACCGGAAGCAGAACGTCTGCACCCTGGTCGATGAAGTTCTGAGCGGTGCTCTTGGCAACGTCGTTGGCCTCAAAGCCACCGGTCATTGCCGCTGCTTCGGGGTTAGCCGGGTCGTAACCGAGAACGGTGACTGCCTTGCCCATCTGGGTGTTGTAGTACGCGACACCCTGTGCGAAGCCGTCCATGAAGATCGTGACGGTCGGGAAGTTCATTCCACCCCAGGTCGCGACGATTCCGGACTTCGTGTAGCTCGCTGCCGCGTAGCCCGCAAGGAACGCCGCCTGAGCTGTGTTGAAGACGATCGGCTTCGTGTTCTCGAAGTCAACGGTGCCGTCGAAGTTGGCATCTGCTGCGTCGTCGATGAGAGCAAACTCGATGTCCGGGTTCGCCTCGGCTGCGGTCAGTGTCGCCGCGGACAGTGCGAAACCGACCGTGATGATCAGTGTGCAGCCCTGCGACAGCAGGCTGTCGATGTTCGGCGCGTAGTCGGTTTCCGAAGCGCTCTCCACGGTGATCGGCGTAACGCCGAGCGCGTCGGATGCCTCGGTGATGCCTTCGAAACCAAGCTGGTTGAACGCTTTGTCGTCGAACCCGCCCGAGTCGGAGACCATGCAGGGAACGAAGTCACTGGGTGCGGCGGTGTCTACGGGTGTTTCGGGTGCTGCTGCACAACCGGCGAGCACGAGTGCGCTCGTGCCGATCAGTGCGATGCCGCTGAGTGCGCGGCTGCGAGAAGTGATTCTCAAGGTGTCCTCCAAGATGCTGCCCAGCGGGATGTGCTGGAACATAGTGCGTCCAGATTACAGAGTGTTACGCGCTGAAAACCGCTCAAAATGAGCCTGACGCACAAAGGTTACAAAGTCGGGATGGACAGGAAATCAGCGGGAAATGTTCAAAACATTTGCCGCAGGACCGTGACCGAGAGTCGAATGCTAGAGAACATCGTCCCGACCGGAGACCTTGAGAGCATCCACCACCGCCTTGACGCGCTGGGCGTTCGCCGTCGTTGTCACCAAAAGGGCATCCGGAGTGTCAACCACGACAATGTCAGTCACCCCGATGAGCGAGATTAGTCGGCCACTTTGGCTGATGACTACGCCCGTCGACGCGTCGGCGAGCACTCGAGCGTTCTCGCCCAGGATCGCGAGATCGCTCTTGCGCCCACCGGAGTGCAGCTTGGCAATCGACGCGAAGTCACCCACGTCATCCCAGTCGAAGTCGCCGGGAATGACTACGAGGCGGCCGGCCGCGGCGGCGGGCTCCGCAACGGTGTAGTCGATGGCAATTTTCGGCAGGGTCGGCCACACCTGATCCACGACCGAACCGCGCGCCGGGGTGTCCCATGCTGCGGCAAGCTTGGTGAGGCCTTCAAGCAGGGCGGGGTTCGATTCGCCGAGTTGGGCGAGTAGTACGTCTGCTCGGGCGATGAACATTCCTGCGTTCCAGAGGTAGTCACCACTGGCCAGATAGTCGCGGGCCTGAGCGAGATCGGGCTTTTCGACAAAAGATCCGGCGGCCACGGCGTTCGGTGCGCCGTCGATGCTCACGGGCTCGGCACAGCGGATATACCCAAACCCGACCGCCGGTTCGGTCGGCGTAATGCCGATCGTCACGATGTATCCGGCTGCTGCTGCGGCCACACCCTCCTGCACCGCTCGCCGAAAGCCCCGGCCATCCCTGATCACGTGGTCGGCAGCAAACGAGCCGATGATCACATCCGGTTCACGTCGAACGAGGATGGCGGCGGCGAGCCCAATGGCAACGGAAGAATCCTTCGGCTCGCTCTCGAGCACCACGTTGGCATCGATCAGATCGGGGAGCTGCTCCTCGACCGCTGCCCGATGGGCCCGACCGGTAACCACCATGATCCTGTCGGGGCCCGACAGCGACGTAAGGCGGTCCCAGGTGTCGCGGAGGAGCGTTTGCCCCGACCCGGTGAGGTCGTGAAGAAACTTCGGGGCGTCGGCCCGGGACAGTGGCCACAGCCGAGAACCGATTCCCCCCGCCGGGATCACGCTGTAGAAGTGCGGGAACGTGCCCGATGGAAGGCTCATTGAACAAACATAGACTTAACGGGACATTCACCTGGGATCCACGTTGTTCCCCGGGGTGCGGACATCCGCGCTGCCTAGCGTGAAAGGCATGCGAGTAGTCGTTGTCAGCGAAAGCTTCCTGCCCACTACAAACGGTGTGACGACCAGCGTGCGCAAGGTCTTGGATCACCTTGCTGCCGAGGGTCATCAGGCAATAGTGATCGTGCCGGCGGCCGGTGCTCCCGCAACCTACGCGGGCTTTCGCGTTCACGAGGTTCCCGCGATCGCCTACCGCCAGTTTCCCGTAGGCCTGCCGCACCCCATGGTGCAGAAGCTCATCGCTGACTTCACGCCGGATGTACTGCACGCGGCATCCCCGTTCTTGCTCGGCGCTCAGGCGATCGCCTCAGCCACTCGGCTCCACATTCCGACGGTCGCCATCTTCCAGACGGATGTCGCCGGCTACGCCCGCAGAAACCGGCTGGGGGCCGCGACCAAGTTCGCTTGGCGAATAGTGCGCTGGATCCACGAGGGCGCCGATCTCACACTCGTGCCATCGAGCGCGTCAATGACGGACCTGCGGGAAGCCGGCGTCGAGAGACTCGCACGCTGGGGTCGAGGGGTCGACCTCGACGCCTATCACCCGGTCAACAAGTTGGAGCCCGCTGTGCAACGGCTGCGCTCTCGGCTCGCTCCTCACGGTGAAGCAATCATTGGCTATGTCGGGCGGTTCGCCCCCGAGAAGCAGGTCGAGCGCATGAGCGAGCTTCGCGGGTTGCCGGGCATCCGTCTCGCGCTTGTCGGCGACGGCCCGTCGATGACGTCGGTGAAGCGGGAACTCGCGGGGATGCCCGTGAGCTATCTGGGCTCGCTGTCGGGCACTGACCTCGCGACGGCGTACGCGAGCTTCGACCTGTTCCTGCACACCGGGACCGAGGAGACCTTCGGCCAGACGGTTCAGGAAGCTCACGCCTCCGGGGTTGCGGTGGTTGCGCCGCGCGCCGGTGGACCAATCGACCTCGTCGACCACGGCGTCAACGGGTTTCTGTACGACCCGGCCAACCACAGCAGCATGCGACCTTTTGTCGAAGCGCTCGTTCTCGACCACCACTTGCGCGATCGGCTGGGTGATGCCGGCCGCACCGCTGTGCTGGGCAAGAGTTGGCACCGGGTGTGCAGTGAACTCGTCGGCTACTACGAGACGGCCATCGGCTTGCGCACCGCAGTCGTCAGCTAGCACCAGCCGCGCCGAGATTCGCCTGCCCCATTCGCGAAAACAGGGGTTCTTTCATGCCCACTGGGCAGGACCACCCCTGCGACAGTCATAGACTGAATGTGGTGAATTTGCACCATTAGAGGTCGCCAAACGATGCGGCTACAGACTCAGCAAGGAGGGTTGCTCGTGCCAGACAAGTCGGCGAGTACCCTGGCTGGCGGCGCGCCAGTCATTCCCGTTATCAGCATGCCCCGCCGACCGGTGGGCACGCTCTACCGCGGCCGCGAAGGGATGTGGGGCTGGGTGCTGCACCGCATCACCGGAACCGCAATCTACTTCTTCCTTCTGGTGCACATACTCGACACCTCGCTGGTTCGACTGAGCCCCGAAGCCTATAACGCCGTAATCAACCAGTACAAAACACCCATCATGGGCCTCGGTGAGATCGCACTGGTGGCCGCGATCGGACTGCACGCCCTCAACGGTCTGCGCATCATCCTCATCGACTTCACGGGCTGGGGTAACAAGCACCAGCGACTGACCTTCTGGATCGCCGTTGCGATGTGGCTCGTGCTGCTTGCCGGTTTCGTTCCGCGCCAGTTGATGCACATCTTTGGGGGTGCAGCATGAGCGTGATCGAAGCACCGCGGAGCACACCGCCACGCAAAAAGCGTCGCGGCATCAACTGGGAGAAGTGGGGCTGGATCTACATGCGCGTCAGTGGCGTCGTGTTGGTCGTTCTGATCTTCGCCCACCTCTTTGTGAACCTGTTCGCCGGTGAGGGCGTCAAGGCCATTGACTTCGCGTTCGTCGCCGGCAAATGGGCCGATCCGTTCTGGGTGGTGTGGGACACGCTTCTTCTGTGGCTCGCCCTTATCCACGGGGGCAACGGCATGCGCACCCTCGTCAACGACTACGCCGGTAACCCGACCGTGCGCAAAATTCTGCTTGGAGGCATCCTCGCCTCGACCGCTATCCTCATCATTTTGGGAACCCTCGTGATTTACACTTTCGACCCGTGCCCGGCCGCAACGCCCGCCGATCTGCTGCCTAGCTTCTGCCCGGTGCCCGAGTGAGCGCTCCAGAAGACGGCGCTGTAATTGACGGCGTTCATTACCACCAGCACGACATCATCATTGTGGGAGCCGGAGGTGCCGGCATGCGGGCCGCTATCGAAGCGGGGCCGCACGCGTCAACCGCCGTGATCTCCAAGCTGTACCCGACGCGGTCCCACACCGGCGCGGCACAGGGCGGAATGGCCGCCGCCCTCGCAAACGTCGAAGAAGACAACTGGGAATGGCACACCTACGACACCGTCAAGGGTGGTGACTATCTGGTCGATCAGGATGCCGCCGAGATTCTGGCCAAAGAGGCCATCGACGCCGTCATTGACCTGGAGAACATGGGCCTGCCCTTTAACCGCACTCCGGACGGCAAGATCGACCAGCGCCGCTTCGGTGGGCACACCAGCGAGCACGGCAAGGCCGCGGTCCGTCGCGCGTGTTATGCGGCCGACCGCACGGGTCACATGATCCTGCAGACGCTGTACCAGAACTGCGTCAAGCTCGGCATCAACTTCTTCAACGAGTTCTATGTGCTCGACCTGGTGATGACACAGGTCGACGGCAAGGACCAGCCGTCCGGTGTCGTCGCATACGAACTCGCAACCGGCGACCTTCACGTCTTCCACGGCAAAGCGATCATTTTCGCGACCGGCGGTTTCGGCAAGATCTACAAGACAACCTCGAACGCCCACACCCTCACCGGCGACGGAGTGGGGATCATCTGGCGCAAGGGGTTGCCGCTGGAAGACATGGAGTTCTATCAGTTCCATCCGACCGGACTCGCTGGGCTGGGCATCCTGTTGTCGGAGGCCGCCCGCGGTGAGGGCGCGATCCTGCGAAACGCCCAAGGCGAACGGTTCATGGAGCGGTACACCCCCACTCTGAAGGATCTCGCGCCGCGCGACATCGTCTCGCGCTCGATGGCACTCGAGGTGCGAGAGGGCCGCGGCGCCGGCCCGGACAAGGACTACCTGTACCTCGACATCACGCACCTCGAACCTGCGGTGATCGACGAGAAGCTGCCGGACATCACCGAGTTCGCCCGCACCTACCTCGGTGTCGAGCCGTACACCGAGCCCGTGCCCGTGCTGCCGACGGCGCATTACGCGATGGGCGGCATCCCGACCACAACCAACGCCGAGGTGTTGCGCAACAACACCGAGGTAGTACCGGGCCTGTATGCCGCAGGCGAATGCGCATGCGTATCGGTGCACGGGTCGAACCGGCTCGGCACCAACTCGCTGCTCGACATCAATGTGTTCGGCAAACGGGCCGGCAAGAACGCCGTTCAGTACGTCAAGAACGCCAAGTTTGTTCCGCTGCCCGTTTGCCGAACAGCAGGAGTGCAGAAGATTCTCGACATGGTTCGTTCCGGTGACGGCAGCGAACGGGTCTCGGTCATCCGCAAAGAGCTCCAAGACTCGATGGATCGCAACGCTCAGATCTTCCGCACCGACGAAAGCCTCGGCGACGTCACCAAGCTCATCGAAGAACTGCGCGCGCGCTACAAAAACATCCGCCTGCAAGACAAGGGCAAGCGCTTCAACACCGACCTTCTCGAGGCCGTGGAGCTGGGCTTCCTGCTCGACCTCGCCGAGGTGCTCGTGTACTCGGCCCGCGGTCGCAAGGAGAGCCGCGGCGGTCACATGCGCGAGGACTACCCCGATCGCGATGACAAGAACTTCCTGGTCCACACCATGGCGTATCTGGTCGGCGACCCCGAGTCGAAGGGGGCCGGCGACCACATCAAGCTCGGCTGGAAGCCGGTCGTCATAACGAACTACCCACCGATGGAAAGAAAATACTGATGAGGGGCACGAACTGATGGGCAACGCCGTCATGGGCAAGACTGACTCACACGGGGTACCCGTCGAGCCGGAGGTCGTTCCCACCTTCACCGCCACGCTGATCATCCGCCGCTTCGATCGTGAGGTGGATGACGAGCCGCGCTGGCAGGACTTCGACGTGGAAATGCGCGGCACCGACCGCATCCTCGACGCTCTGCACAAGATCAAGTGGGAGCAGGACGGTTCACTGACGTTCCGCCGCTCGTGCGCTCATGGCGTGTGTGGATCGGATGCGATGCGCATCAACGGTCGCAACCGCTTAGCCTGCAAGACCCTCATCAAAGATCTCGACCTCTCGAAGCCGATCTACATCGAGGCCATCAAGGGACTGCCGCTCGAGAAAGACCTGATCGTCGATATGGAGCCCTTCTTCGAGAGCTACCGGGCGATCAACCCGTTCCTGATGGCGTCGGGTTCGCCCGACAAGGAGCGCAAGCAGAGCCCCGTGGAGCGCGCTCGCTTCGATGACACGACCAAGTGCATCCTGTGCGCGGCGTGCACCTCGAGCTGCCCGGTGTTCTGGACCGACGGTCAGTACTTCGGTCCGGCCGCGATCGTCAACGCGCACCGCTTCATCTTCGACTCGCGCGACGAAGGCGCCGGCGTTCGGCTGGACATCCTCAACGACAAGGAGGGTGTGTGGCGCTGCCGCACGACCTTCAACTGCACCGAGGCGTGCCCCCGCGGCATCCAAGTGACTCAGGCGATCGCCGAGGTCAAGATGGCCATGCTCAGGGGAAAGCCCTAGCGCGCAGGGCTAACTACGCTGGGGGGATGACCGTCAAGCAGCGACTCGCGGCCGCCACCGCGTGGGTGCGCGCGCTCAAGGCGGTGCGGGTGATCCAGTGGTATGGAACACGCCGCGGGCCGCTGCTGTCGGCGGGGCTCTCCTATCAAGCGATCTTCGCGGTGTTCGGCGGCGTGTGGGTTGCCTTCGTGATCGCCGGTGGCGTGATCGCGTCGCAACCGGGCCTACGAAGTGCGCTCGTCGATATCGTGAACACCAGCATTCCCGGTCTCATCGATCGTGGAGACGGTGGGGCCATCGACCTGCAGCAGCTACTTCAGGCCACGGTTTTGGGCTGGACCGGCGTGATAGCCGCTGGAGTTCTGCTGTTCACGACCCTCGGATGGTTGGCGTCGGGGCGCGCCGCGGTTCTCGTCATGTTTGGGTTGCCGCCATCCCCGACCAATGTTCTGATCATCAAGCTCAAGGACCTGGGGCTCGCGCTGGCGTTCGGTTTGGCGTTACTCGTATCCGCGGCGCTCACCGTGGTTGCCACTGCGCTTCTCAGCGGGGTGTTCGACGTGCTCGGAATCCGAGAACGGTCGGAGCCCGCCCAGATCGCCATCCGAGCCGCCGTGCTGGTGGCGGTGCTGTTGCTCGACACTGCGGTGTTGGCAATCTTCTATCGGGTCGTCTCCGGCATTGCGATCCCCTTTCGGCTCCTCGCGCAGGGCACGGTTCTCGCGGCCCTCGGGCTCGGCGCACTCAAACTCCTCGGGACGAATCTGCTCGGCGGCGCTGCCACGAACCCGCTTCTCGCATCGTTCGCCGTGATCATCGGGCTGCTGCTGTGGTTCAACCTCGTGTGTCAGGTGATCGTCATCGGCGCCGCCTGGATCGCTGTGAGTGCCGACGACGACGCCGTCGAACTGACGGGTCGAGGGCGTGTCACCCGAGGAAAGTAGGCTCGTCACCATGCCGCTGCGAATCGCATCCGTGAACACGAACGGTGTGCGCGCCGCCTACCGCAAGGGCATGGGCCAGTGGCTGGATGCCCGAAAGGTCGACATTCTCGCGCTGCAGGAGGTGCGGGCATCCACCGAAGACCTGGAGGCGCTGCTGGGGGCCGACTGGCACATCCTTCACGACGCCGCGACCGTCAAGGGCCGCGCGGGGGTTGCGATCGCCTCGCGGCGCAAGGCGAGCATCCACCGGGTCGCTTTCGGTGCAGACGACTTCGATAGCGCAGGCCGGTGGCTCGAGGCCGACTACGAGGTCGAGGGGTCTCTCGTCACTGTCGTGTCCTGCTACGTGCACTCCGGGGAGGTTGATACCGCGAAACAGGTCGAGAAGTACCGGTTCCTCGATGCGATGTCCCAGCGGATGCCCGACATCGTCGCCCACAGCCCGCTCGCGGTGATCATGGGTGATCTCAACGTCGGCCACCGCGAGTTCGACATCCGCAACTGGAAGGGCAATCGCAAAAATGCCGGATTCCTCCCGGGCGAGCGTGCCTACTTCGACCGGTTCTTTGGGCCGGCCAACGAGCAGGTGGAAGGCGTCGACGGCTCTGTCGGAACTGGCCTCGGCTGGGTGGATGTGGGCCGCCGCTGGGCGGGTGATGTTGACGGGCCATACACCTGGTGGTCGAACCGCGGGCAGGCATTCGACAGCGACACCGGATGGCGCATCGACTATCACGTGGCGACTCCAGCACTCGCCGAGACGGTCGTCGACTACTCGGTGGACCGAGCCGCCGCCTACGACCAACGCTTCAGCGACCATGCGCCGGTAGTGGTGGACTACGCGCTGTGATCGCCGCTGGTTGAGTAGCTCGCGCAGCCCGAGCAGCGGGCGGAGCGGGCGTATCGAAACCCGCGCGTCTGGGAGACTAGTCACGTGACTCCCAAGCCCCGCCTGTTTTCCGGAATGCAGCCCTCCGCCGATTCGCTCCACCTGGGCAACTTCATGGGTGCATTGCTTCAGTGGCGCGACATGCAGCTCACCCACGATGCCGTGTTCTGCGTCGTCGACCTGCATGCGATCACGGTGCAGCAAGACCCCACGCTGCTGCGGGAGCAGACCCGGCGCACTGCTGCGCAGTACATAGCGGCCGGCATCGATCCGGCCCGCTCTATCCTTTTCGTGCAGTCGCACGTCGCGGCGCATCCCCAACTCGCGTGGGTGTTGAACACCATCACGGGCTTCGGCGAGGCCGGCCGCATGATCCAGTTCAAAGACAAGTCCGCCAAGCAGGGAACGGATTCCACCTCGGTTGGGCTGTTCACCTATCCGATCCTGCAGGCCGCGGACATCCTGCTCTATGACGCGACCGTGGTGCCCGTCGGTGAAGATCAGCGACAGCACATCGAGCTCACCCGGGACCTCGCTACCCGATTCAACTCGCGCTTCGGCGAGACGTTCGTGGTTCCCGAGGTGCAGATACTCAAGGAGACGGCGAAGGTCTACGACCTCCAAGCGCCCGACACGAAGATGAGCAAGTCGGCCGCGACCGACGGTGGGGTGCTGTGGCTGCTCGACGAGCCATCCAAGACCGCCAAGAAGATCAAGTCAGCCGTCACCGACGATGACCGCGAGGTTCGCTTCGACCGCGACGCCAAGCCGGGCGTCTCCAACCTCCTGACGATTCACTCGGTGCTCTCCGGGCGCACAATCGACGACCTCGTCACCTCGTTCGACGGCAAGGGCTACGGCGACCTCAAGGGCGAGGTGGCGGATGTCGTCGTCTCGGCCTTCGAACCCATCCGGGCGCGCGCGCTAGAACTGTTGGCCGACCCGGCCGAGCTCGACCGCATCCTCGCCGGTAACGCCGACCGGGCCGCCGCAATCGCCGACGTCACCCTAGCGAAGGTATACGACCGGGTCGGATTCCTGCCCCGCTCATGACAATCTCGGTTGCCCTGTTCGATCTCGACGACACACTGTTTGCGCACCGCGAGGCCGTTGATCGCGGCATCGAAACCTTCGTCGGGGCCACCGGCGCGCCATTCAACCCGGGCGAAGTCGCCCGCTGGAAGGAGCTCGAGGAACGCCACTACCACCGGTACCTCACCGGCGAACTCGACTATCTCGGCCAGCGCCGCGCGCGGGCGCGAGACTTCGTCGCGCCCTACGGGGTGCGTCTCGACCATGATCGGGATGCCGAGGCTTGGTTCGAGGACTATCTCGACCACTATCGGGCCGCCTGGCAACTTCACCCGGACGCACTGCCCTGCGTGGACGAACTGCACCGACGCGGCATCCGACTGGGGGTCATTACGAATGGGGATGCCGAATTTCAGCGGGTCAAGATGCATCGACTCGGCCTGACGGACCGGTTTGAGCACGTCGTAGCGAGCGGCGCGGTCGGGATCACGAAACCCGACCGACGGATCTTCGAGCTCGCCTGTTCGTTGTTCGACGCACCCGTCGGCGACGTTCTGTATGTCGGCGACCGCCTGCTCACGGATGCGGTCGGTGCCGCCGACGCGGGACTCACAGGGGTGTGGCTCGACCGCTATGGGGCCGCTCGCGAGGAGCTCGAGGTTGCGACAGCCTCCGGCGCGGCAGTGATCTCGACGCTCGCCAGCCTGCCGGGCCTGCTCTAGCCTGCTCGGCCTGCCCGGCCTGCCCTAGCCGAAGCTCGGTGCCCGCCGTCCCGGCGCGCCCGGCACCCATCCCCACCGTCGATAACTCCTGCAATCCTTCGGCGCTCCGAACCGGAAACCCCTCTTCACCGGGGATCGTGCTGGCGGCGGCCGAAATTTGCAGGAGTTATGAACACAACCGAGGGCACGTCAACCTCGAACGGAGGCACGTCAACCTCGAACGGAGCCCACCGGTGCTCGCCGACCTAGAGCACGACCCGGAAACGCCGAGTCGATGCCAAGAGGTGCGCGGCGGCGTCAACGACGTCGCCAGTCGCGAGCATCGTGCGCTTGTACGCGGGTCGGAGGGTCATGTATCCCTGACGTGCCGCATCAATGTCGCGATCACGGTCGCGCACATGGAGCTCCCAACCGTCGTGCGCGAGGCGGCTATCTGCCTCCCAGATCAGGCGACCCTCGAGCAGTCCGTCAACTCTACCGACCCCAGGAATGTCGACCTGGATCTCGGATTCCATTCCGGCCTCTCTCAGGGCGAGGCGCAGCACCGTCTCCTGCCCAGCCTCACTCCGCGGGTCGATGGAACCTCGCAAGTGCTGCAGCCGCGCGGGTGCTGTGCGGAAGATGTCGGCAACATCCGACTCCCCGACCCGGCCGAGGAACATGGCGATCTCGATCGAGGCCAGAGCGAACCACGGGCGCTCGCATCGCAAAATCTGAGCCAGAGCGTCGACTGTACCCACCCGGTACTCGGTGCTGGCATCCCGGTCGAGCAGCTGGGCCCAGTGGAGGATGCAGTCGGGGTGCGATGGCCGCAGCGGCCGGCGCCGGTCGTCGGGGCTTCTCATCCGCGACATCTCCCGCGCTGTGTGGACGTGCGTGCGGCGACTGTCGAAGCCGAAGATCCCCTCGTTTCGCAGCGCGGACGCGCAAGCCAGCCGACCGCCAACACGAACCGCACGCAGCAGGTGCTTGTCTGTTTGGGGTAGGGCATAGTGATCCCTCCGCACTCTGATGAGGAAGCCCCCGCGCACCGCGCTCGTGAGACCGCGGGATGTCGCACCCGCGCTGAGCAGCTCAGCTCGGGCGGCGATCGTCAGTCCAAGTCCACCGAATGCCTCGTGCCATGTCATAGCTGGATGGTGTGCCCGCCCGTCGTCGCGCCGGGTCGCCGTCGGGATATCGGTGGAGACCGGTTTCCCTCGTTGCCCTGTCGATAACTCCTGCAAACTTCGGATCCCACGGAGATCGCCCCCGATAGTTGGCGGGCTGGTGGCTCCGCGGCCCACAGATTGCAGGAGTTACGGACATCGGGAGGCGGGCGGCGGGGCGGGAACGGCCCGGCGGCGGGAATAATCCCCAAACTTAACCAATTGGGTACACTGAATGTGCAAGTAAGTACGTGCTCCGGGGTCGGTGAAAGTCCGAACCGGCGGTGATAGTCCGCGAGCCTGACGGAAGTCGGGTTGACCTGGTGAAACTCCGGGACCGACGGTAATGGTGTCGCAAGACACCTCAGTCCGGATGGGAGGAAGCACGAGTTCGGTAGCGACGGTATGGCGTTGCTGTGAACAGGTCAATTCGACCACCAACCCGGAGTCCGTCGTTAACGACGACAAGGACCATTTCCGGATGACCGCCATCTCGCGAGCAGGGCTCAACTCGAGCCGCGCCGAGCCAAGCGCGGCAAGCGAGCCAATCGAGGCAAGCGCGATGCGTCGCGCTCTCGAACTGGCCGCTCGTGGTCCGCTGACCGGTGGCAACCCGCAGGTGGGGTGCGTTCTGATCGATGTCGATGGCACGGTCGTCGCGGAGGGCTTCCATCACGGTGCCGGAACGCCTCATGCCGAAATCGAAGCACTTTCGCAGGTCGACGACGCTCGCGGCCTTACCGCCGTCGTGACCCTCGAGCCGTGCAATCACACCGGGCGAACCGGTCCCTGCAGCGAGGCACTCATCGCAGCGGGGGTAGCCCGCGTCGTCTACGCGATCTCCGACCCGGGAGCCAACTCGAGCGGCGGCGCCGAGCGACTACAGGTAGCCGGTGTCGACGTGATTGGCGGAGTTCTTGAGGCCGAGGCGCGCGAGCTGGTTCATCCGTGGCTCTCGGCCGTGATCAACGGCCGTCCCTGGGTGACTGTGAAGTGGGCGTCCAGTTTGGATGGCCGGGCGGCCGCCGCTGACGGCTCGAGCCAGTGGATCACCGGCCCCGAATCGCGGGGACGAGTGCACTCTCAGCGCGCGGCATCCGACGCGATCCTCGTCGGCACTGGCACCGTTCTCGCCGACGACCCGAGCCTAACGGCGCGCGACGAGCGCGGCGACCTGTACGACCCGCAACCCCTTCCGATCGTCATCGGCGAGCGCGCCATTCCCGGTACCGCTCGACTGTGGGACCACCCTCGGGGGGTTCTCGAGTCCGGCACCCGGGACCTCGACGAGGTCATGTCATGGTTGTTTGATCAGGGTATTCGTCGCGTCTACGTCGAGGGTGGACCGACGATTGCGAGCGCGATAGTGGCCGCTGGGCTCGCTGACGAGTACTTCATCTACCTCGCACCCACGCTGCTGGGGGGGCCAAGGCTCGCGATCGGCGACCTTGGTGTCGGATCGATCGGCGAGGCTCGCGAGTTGACGATTACCGCGGTCGAGCGGCTGGGCGATGACATTCTCGTCACTGCCCGTCCGCGTCTGGACACGCTCGACGCACGCGATCGCCGAGCATATGACGACACGCTAGTGCACCAGGAAGGGCCCTAATGTTTACCGGAATCATCGAAGAACTCGGCGAGGTGACGGCATGGGAACGCACCGTGGATGCCGCACGGCTCACCGTGCGAGCCCCCCTCGCAGTCTCGGATGCGAACCACGGCGACTCGATCTCGGTGAGCGGCGTGTGTTTGACGGTCGTCGAGCAGGGAGCGGACTGGTTCACGGCCGATGTGATGGGCGAGACGCTCGCCATGAGCACTTTGGCCAGCATCGCCCCCGGGGATCAAGTGAACATCGAGCGTGCGGCTCAGGTTGGCGACCGCCTGGGCGGCCACATCGTTCAGGGCCACATCGACGGCACTTCAACACTGACCTCGATCGAGCAGGGCAGTGCGTGGCGTGTGCTTCGTTTCGGCTTGGCGCGGGATGTCGCACCGCTTGTCGCTCGCAAGGGTTCGATCGCGGTCGACGGGGTGTCGCTGACCGTGTCGGGTGTGGGCGAGGACTGGTTCGAGGTGTCCCTCATCCCCGAGACCCTGACGGCGACCACCCTGGGCTCCAGAAACGTTGGCGACTCAGTGAACATCGAGACGGACATCCTCGCCAGACACGTGGCCCGCCTGATCTCAGCCGGCTCGACCACCGAAACCACCGAAACCCCCGAAACCCCCGAAACCCCCGAAACCCCCGAAACCCTCACAAGCACCGGAAGGGCCAGCTCATGAGTCTCGTCGATATCCCCACCGCCATCTCCGCACTGGCTGAGGGCCGTCCGATCATTGTTGTCGACAACGAGAGCCGGGAGAACGAGGGTGATGTGATCATCGCCGCGCAGTTCGCCACTCAGGAGAACCTGGCTTTCATCATCCGGTACACGTCCGGCTTCGTCTGCGCCCCGATGAGCAATGAGCTGGCCGACCGGCTCGAACTGCCGCACATGGTGCTGGATAACCAAGACCCGCTAGGCACCGCGTACACGGTTTCAGTGGATGCCGCTGACCGTTGGAGCACCGGAATCAGCGCCGCGGACCGCGCCCACACCCTCCGGGTGCTCGCCGACATGGAGTCGGTGCCGAGTAGCCTCACTCGGCCGGGCCACGTTCTGCCGCTTCGCGCGGTTGACGGCGGTGTCCGCCAGCGCGGTGGACACACCGAGGCAGCAGTGGACCTGTTGAAGCTCGCTGGCCTGGTTCCGGTGGGCGCCATCGCGGAGCTGGTCACCGATGAGGGCG